>NZ_JBHWES010000012.1:0-192013 GCF_042734105.1 Streptomyces sp. NPDC059679
ACCACCCACCAAAAACCCCAACGCATCCCCCTCCCCACCTACCCCTTCCAACACCAACACCACTGGCTCCCCCACCCCACCAAAACCACCACAGCATCAGATCAACCCGGAATCCATCCGCTTCTCGATCAAACCCTGCTCAAAAGCATGGGGCAATCTGTATTCCTCACGGAATTCACACCGGAACGGCAGTGGGTGCTCTCCGAGCACAAATTACTCAACGAATCCATCGTCCCCGGCACCACCTATCTCGAAATGGCACGAGCGGCAGCGTCGGAGCATTTCGGGCGACCCGCCACCGAAATCGAGGACGTACACTTCCTCACCCCCATGCTGGTACGCGCCGAGGAGCGCAGGACAGCGCATACGACCATCCGGGAGACGGGCAACGGAACCGCCGAATTCGCCGTCGCCAGCCAAGGGCCCGGCGGCGGTCAGTGGACGATGCACGTCCAGGGGAGCGTCAGCGTCAACCCTCTGCCGCAGCCGGCCCCGAGCCAGGACCTTGCGGAACTGCGGGCCCGCTGCGCCCTGGAGGTCGTCGATGTCGGCGTGCGCCAGACTGAGCACCAATCCATGTGGTTCGGGCCGCGCTGGCAGCAGAGCCTGACCGAGGTGCACGTCGGTGTGCGAGGCGCGCTCGGTCTCCTGTGCCTGCCCGATGCGTATCTGTCGGACTGCGCGGATATGCCGCTGCACCCGGCGCTGCTCGACCTGGCCACCGGATTCGGCGGGTTCGCCGTGCTCGACGGTGCGGACGACCGCCAACGGGCCCGCGAGGACCGAGGGTTCTTCCTTCCCGTCGGATACGACTCGCTGCGCATCCACGCTCCCCTGCCACCCCGGGGCGTGAGCTTCATCCAGCCGCACCCCGGATACGAGGGAGCCCAGGAGATCCGCAAGGTCGACGTGGTGATCTGCGACGAGGCGGGGAACACCGCCATCGACATCAGCGGGTTCACTGTCAAACGCGTCTCGGACCCGCACCGGACCGTGGCCCGGCTCGGTGGCGCCGCCCGCCACCATACGCTGCGCTGGGTCGCCTCATCGGCCACACCCGGCGGACCGGAGCAACCACCACCGCCCCGCAGGGCCCTGGTCGTCGGCGACCACCCGGGGGTCACCGATGAATTGAGCGCGCGGCTGCGGACACATGGCGTGGACGTCACGGAGGTGACCCTCGCCGAGACCTGGGACGCGGACACTCGGGCCGAGCGCTTCCGCGTACCACCCACGGCGCAGGGGTTCGGTCGGCTGATCGGCGCACTCTCGCCGAATGAGCTCGGCCGACTCGACGAGGTCATGTACATCGCCGGGGCGGCCCCCGATGACGTACAGCGGGACCCGTCGGCGCTGACCGGTCATCTCGGGCACAGCGTCGAAGGCTTCTTCCACCTCGTGAAGACCCTCTCCGAGCATGGCGCCCCACCGGGCAGACTGAGCGTCGTCGCGCCCTGCGTATCCCGTGTCACCGGGCATGAGGCGGACACACATCCCGTTCACGCCACGCTGTTCGGCATCGCGAAATCGGTCGGCCTGGAGAACGGTCATACGGACGTTCTCTGCCTCGACATCGCGCCGGACACCTCCCTCGAGGCCGTATGCGCCGAACTGCTCGGCGCTCGCGTGCCCGGCGCGGTCGCGCTGCGCGACGGCCGACGTCATGTGGCCGAGCTCGTGCCCGTGGATCTCGCGGCGACCGCGCCGCCGGGAGCGTCCCGCCCGGACGGGGTGTATCTGATCACCGGTGGCCTGGGCGGGCTTGGCCTGGCAGTGGCGCGGCAGCTGAGCCGTAGCGTCCCCGGGATCCGGCTGGCGCTTGTCGGCCGGACCCCGGTGCCACCGCCCGGCCGCTGGGACGGGACACCGGAGACCGACGACCGGTTGCGCGCGCGGATCGAAACGCTGCGGGAGCTGACGGCGAACGGCGCGCGGGTGCGTACGTACCATGCGGATGTCACCGACCTCGCCCAGATGGCGGCGGTCGTCCGTGCCGTCCGGGACGAGTGGGGGGCCATCGGCTGTGTGGTGCACGCGGCCGGGGTGGCGGGCGACGGCTTTCTCTTCCGTAAGGACTGGGACACCTTCCGGCAGACCCTGGCGCCCAAGGTGCTGGGCGCCACTGTGCTCGATCTCGTCACCGACGACGAACCCCCCGCGCTGATGGTCAACTTCGGTTCGACCGCCTCGGTGTTCGGGGCGGCGGGACAGAGCGACTACACGGCGGCCAACAGCTATCTCGACCACTTCGCCGAACACCGTACGGCGCGTGGACGGCCGACCGTGACGGTCGGCTGGTCCGACTGGATCGGGGTGGGCATGGCGAGCGATCACGGGGTCCAGCGGGACCAGGGCTTCTTCCGGTCGCTGTCCGCCGAGGACGGGATCGGGAGCTTCGAGGAGGTCCTTGTCTCCCGCTGTACGCGCGTGATCGTCGGCGAGATCAACCACGGCAGGTTGGCGGCCCCGGAGAGCGACGGTCCATCCACGGCCGACCCCGGTGGGCGATCGGCGGCGGACCCCGACGTCACCCTCCTGGGCAGGGAGAGCGGCCGGTACAGCGAGCTGGAGATCGGACTCACCCGGATCTGGGCCAAGGAACTCGGGCTGACCGAGCTGAACATCCACGCCAGCTTCTTCGACCTCGGCATCGACTCGCTCAACGCGTTGCGCATGGCTCAGAACATCGAGAAGCGCCTGGCCCTGCGGGTCTCGATGGCCGATCTGTTCCGTTACGCCAGCATCGCCGAACTCTCCGCGTACCTGACTGACGGCAAACGAAAGGGTGGCAGTTCATGAGCATTCGCACGGTGGGTGTCATCGGCGCCGGCACGATCGGCCGCAGTGTCGCACAGTCGCTCGCACAAGCGGGGGCGTACGAGGTGGTGCTCGTCGATATCGCGCAGAGCCAGCTCGACGGCGCGCTGAAGCAGATGGAACGCGAGCTGCGGTTCCAGAAGGTGTTCAGCGCCCAGGAGCTCGAGAGCAGCCCCGAGACGATTCTCTCCCGGATCACCACGGGGACGGAACTGGCAAAGCTGGCCGACGCCGACTTCATCGTGGAGAACGTCACCGAGAACTGGGACATCAAGCGCGCCGTCTACGAGGAGATCGACACCGTCTGCCGCCCCGGGGTGATCTTCGGGGTGAACACCTCGGCGGTGCCGATCACCCGGGTCGCCTCGGTGACCTCCAGGCCGGCCGAAGTCCTCGGCATGCACTTCATGAACCCCGTCCCCCTCATCGGGACGGTCGAGGTGGTCCGAGGACACTTCACCTCCGATGCCACCCTCGACACCGCTCTCCATCTGCTCAAAAACCTGGACAAGGAAGGCATCGTGGTCCAGGACTCACCCGGTTTCATCACCAACCGGGTGCTCATGCTGACCATCAACGAGGCCATCTACTGCGTCCAGGACCAGGTGGCCACCGCCTCGCAGATCGACCGCATGTTCAAGGGGTGTTTCAGCCACAAGATGGGCCCGCTGGAGACCGGTGACCTGATCGGTCTGGACACCATCCTCAACTCGATCAACGTCCTGTACGACAGCTTCAAGGACAGTAAGTACCGGCCGGCCCCGCTGCTGCAGAAGATGGTCGACGCCGGACTGCTGGGCCGCAAGAGCGGCCAGGGCTTCTACGTGTACTGACCCCCGCTGCCACACCGCCACTTCAGCACGCAGGGCGCACTGTCAGCCCAGCACGCAGGGCGCACCGTCACTTCACTCAGGGAGCAGCGATGAACCATGACGAGGCGAGGAAACTGGTCCTGAATTTCCTGGCACCTCAGCTCGGTGGTCACACACCGGCCGAAGACGACGACATATTCGCCCTCGGGTATGTCAATTCCCTGTTCGCCGTGCAGCTCGCGGTCTTCGTGGAAAAGGCGACCGGAACGGAACTCGGCCCCGACGACATGGACTTCGAGAACTTCCGCACGACCGGGGGCCTGGTCCGGCTGATCACGTCCAAGACGGCGACCGCCGCGTGAACCGTCCCGACAGGCCCCTTGGCATGAGAATCGAGCTGCGTACGCCCGTGCCGGAGCGGTTGGCGGCGGAGATCGAGCGTCGCCTCTTCTTCGTGTCCCCGGACATCACCGGATACGAGGTGACGGCGGCGGGCGGTGAGATAGCGGGGCTCACCCTGTACTCCCCGGCGCCGCTGGATTGGGCCGCCCTGACCGAGAAGGTCAACTATGTGGTCGACAGCGAGGTGCGGCCACAGCTGGCGACACGGCCCAAGGCGATCTGGACCTCGCCGCACCGTCGCCAGACCCGTCCTGGCCTGTTCGACCGGCTGGTACGCGAGGGCTCGGTGAGCGAGACGGGCGAGGGCCAGGTCGCCATCGGCGAGCCGCTGCTGTCGCTGTTCGCGTACTTCGACCGGGCCATACGAGACATCCTCGCCCAGGACTTCCAAGCGTGTGCCTACCGCTATCCGACGCTCGTCAAGGCCGAGGCGCTGGCGACCGCTGGTTACTTCGCCTCGTTCCCCCAGCATTTGATGTTTGTGACGCGTCTGCACAACGACATTGATGTCTACCGGGATTTCCTGGAGCGATACGGCGGCGGGCTCGACTCCGCAGTGCTCCGGTCCTGTGCGAATGTGGACTATTGTCTGCCGCCCACGATGTGCTACCACACCTTCCAGCAGCACAGCGGGCGGACTCTGGACGGCGACCGCCTCCATGTGGTGACGTCGCGGGGGAAGTCGTTCCGGTTCGAGGCGGGCTATGCGACGACGCTGGAGCGCCTGTGGGACTTCACGATTCGCGAGATCGTGTTCATGGGGGCGCGTCAGCAGGTCATCGAGGCGCGTGACCGCTTCATGCGGAAGATCTTCGGGTTCATGGAGGACCTTGGGCTGTCGGGGTGCTGCGAGGTCGGCAACGACCCGTTCTTCGGCGGTACGGATGCCTCCGAGCAGATCTGGTCCCAGCGGCTGCTGGAGCTCAAGTACGAACTGCGGCTCGATGTCGCACCGGGCCGGTCCATCGCCGTCGGCTCCTTCAATTTCCACGACGACCTGTTCGGACGCCGTTTCCGCATCGACCACGGCACGGACGGCCCCGTGCGCAGCGGATGCGTGGGATTCGGCCTGGAGCGTCTGGTCTACGCGTTCCTGTGCCAGTTCGACACCGACACCGCCGAGTGGCCCGCCACCGTGCGCGAGGGCGTACGGTCCGTGGACGGAGGCTGAGATGGCCGATGCCCAGGCCGGCGGCCGGGCCCCGCGTACCCAGCGGGAGGAAATTCTCTGTGCGGTGTTCGCGGAGGTGCTGGGCGCCGACCAGGTGTCGGCCGACGTGTCGTTCTTCGATCTCGGCGGCAACTCGCTGCTCGCGACCCGGCTGCGGAACCGGATCAGGAGCACCCTTGGCATCAGCCTCGCCCCGCGCACGGTGTTCGAGGCCCCGACGGTGGCGCTGCTGGCCGAGCGCGTGGGCCGGGTGGACCGCGCCCCGCTGCCCAGGATGCGCCCGATGGAGCGTGGCGACGAGATTCCGCTGTCGCCGGCGCAGCGCCGGCTGTGGTTCCTGAATCTGCTGCACGGGGAGACGGGAAACTACAACATGCCGCTGGCCCATCGGCTGAGCGGTCCCCTGGACATCGCCGCCCTGCGCAGCGCCCTGGGGGACCTGGTGAACCGGCACGAGTCGCTGCGTACGGCCTGCCCCGACTGGGACGGCCGGGCTCAGCAGGTCGTCCTCGACGCCGACGAGGCCCCGGTGGAGTTGCCGGTCGTCCCTGTCACGGAGGGCGCGCTGTCCGCCGCCTTGGCCGCCGAGGCCCGTCATGCCTTCGACCTCACCACCACGACCCCGGTGCGCGCCCGGTTGTTCCGGCTCTCCGACCACGAGCATGTGCTGCTCCTGGTCATCCACCACATCGCCTGCGACGGCTGGTCGACGGTGCCACTTCTACGGGATCTCGCTGAGGCCTATACACACCGGCGCGGCGGTGCGCCACCGCCGTGGAGCCCGCTGCCCGTCCAGTACGCCGACTACAGTCTGTGGCAGCACGAGGTCCTGGGCACGGCCGACGACCCGGACAGCGAACTCAGCCGCCAGACACACTTCTGGCGGCGTGAACTGGCGGGTATGCCGGACCGGCTGGGCCTCCCCACACCACGCCCCCGCCCCGACACCCCCTCCCATCGGGGTGGCCGTGTCACCGCCAGGGTCTGCGCCACCACGCATCAGGCCCTGTACGACCTGGCCCGTGAGACCGGCACCAGCGTGTTCATGGTCGTCCACGCGGCGCTGGCGACGCTGCTCACCGCGCGCGGGGCCGGCTCCGACATCGCCATCGGCACGCCCACCGCGGGACGTACCGACGAGATGCTGGACGATCTGGTGGGCTTTTTCGTCAACACCCTGGTGTTGCGGACCAGGACGGACGGTGACCCGGCCTTCCGGGAGCTGCTGGCCCGGGTGCGGAATGCGGACCTGGCCGCGTTCGCCCATCAGGAGGTGCCGTTCGACCAGCTGGTCCAGGCGCTCAATCCGCCACGGTCGCCCGCCTGGCATCCGTTCTTCCAGGTCATGCTCGCGTTCCAGAACAACGCGGCCCCCGAGTTCCGGCTGCCGGAGCTGACGGTGCGGGCCGAGCCGGTCTACGAGGAGAGGACCCGCTTCGACCTGCGTTTCGAGCTGGTCGAGGCGTTCGCGGACGACCGGGCGCCGGACGGTGTGGACACCACGCTCACGTACGCCCTCGATCTGTTCCCGCCCGAGGAGGCGCGGCGGCTGACGGCCGAGTTCATCGCGCTGCTCGACACGGTGGCCGACGAGCCCGACCTGCCGCTGAGCGCGCTCGGCGGAGCCGACGTACGCCTCTCGGCTCGGCAGCGCCCGGCACGGCGGCGCGATCGCCGTCCCACCGCCACGCCGGCGGTGTCGGCGGCCGACCTCACGGGTGGCCCCCGGCTGGCCTTCGTCTGCTCTCCGTACGGTCAGCAGTGGGTGGGCATGGGGCGTCGGCTGTACGCCGCCGACCCGGTGTTCCGCGACGCCCTCGACGAGTGCGACCGCGAGCTGGCCCGGTATACGGACTGGTCCCTGGTGCGGGAGTTGTTTCTCGACGAGCCGGAGGCCAGAACCGGTGATGTGGGGGTCATGCAGCCGGTCGTCTTCGCGGTGCAGGTGGGCATCGCGCGCGCTCTGGAGGCCGCCGGGGCCCGCCCGGAGGCGGTTGTCGGACACAGCGTCGGGGAGATCGCCGCGTGTGTGATCGCGGGGATCCTCGACGTCGCGGACGCGGCGCTGCTGATCTGCCACTACAGCGGTCAGCAACGCCGCGTGGCGGGCCCTGACCGCGGCATGGCGGCCATCGAGCTGTCGGCGGCCGAGCTCGACGCGTATCTGGCGGAGCGGGGCGGCGACCGGGTCCATGTGGCGACGAAGAACGGGCCGCGGACCACGGGGCTGGCCGGGGACCGGACCGAGCTGGAGGCGATCGTCGCGGAGCTGACCGAACGCGATGTGCCATGTGCCATGATCCGTGTCGACCTTCCCGCCCACAGCCCGGCCATCGACCTGATCGCGGATGATCTCAGGAAGGCCGTCGAGGGGATCACGGCGCGTCCCGGACGCCTTCCGATGGTGTCGTCGGTGACGGGCGACTGGCTCGACTGGGCGGACATCACCCCGGACTACTTCGTCAGAAACCTCCGTCGGCCGGTGGAGCTCGCCGCGGCGACCAGACGCCTGCTGGCGGAGAAGTACAACGTCCTGGTCGAGATCAGCGCGCACCCGGTGCTGGTGCCCGCGCTGCGGCAGAGCGTGGCGGACGGCGCCACGGCGGCCGCCGTCCTGTCCACGATGCGCCGTGCGCAGGACGACAGGACCGGGGTACGGGAGGCCCTGGGCGCCCTCGCGCGGCTCGGTGTCGAAGTGGCGAGCGCCAAAGGGCGCGCCCCTGTCGAGAGAGGGGGCACCTCCCAGCGGTAGCTGGGGGGAGAGACCAAGCGTCGGAGCGAGGTACGAACGACAGAGCGCGGTGTCGAGGAGCGTCGACAGGGGACCTGAGCGCCCGGAGGCAGGCGAGCCTCAAAAGTGGGACGGGGACGGATGGGGAAGTGGCAAGTCAGGATCCGCCGTGCCAAGAGCTCCAGAGTCGGGCGTAGGCGCCACCGTGGGCCACGAGCTCGTCATGGGTGCCCAACTCGGTGAGCCGGCCGTCGGCCATCACGGCGACCCGGTCGGCGTCATGTGCGGTGTGCAGTCGATGCGCGATGGCGATGACCGTACGTCCTTCCAGCACCGCCGCCAGGGCCCGTTCGGTGTGGCGGGCGGTCGTGGGGTCAAGGAGCGCGGTGGCCTCGTCGAGTATCAAGGTGTGCGGGTCGGCCAGGACCACCCGGGCCAGGGCCAGTTGCTGGGCCCGGGCGCCGTCGATCCGGTGTCCGTCGGCGCCCACCTGTGTGTCGAGCCCGTCGGGGAGCCCCGCCGCCCATTCGGCGCCCACGACGGCCAGCGCCTGCCGCAACTCGTCGTCGGTCGCGGCCGGAGCCGCGAGCAGCAGGTTGTCGCGCACCGTACCGGCGAACACATGGTGTTCCTGGGTCACGAGGACGATCTGTCTGCGCAGTCTGTCCGGGGCGAGGGTGGCGACCGGGACACCGCCCACCGTCACCGCGCCGGTCCGCGGCTCGTCGACGCCGGCGAGCAGCCGGCCGAGCGTGGTCTTGCCCGCCCCCGACGGACCGACGACGGCGATGCGCTCGCCGGGGCGGACGCAGAGGTCCACACCGTGCAGCACGTCCTCACCGCCGCCGTCATAGGCGTAGCGGACATCCCGTACCTCGATGCGGTCGTCGGCCGGGGTGGGCGCGTCGGCATCGGTCCGCCGCTCCCTCGCGACCAGGCCGACGCCCTCGATACGGGCGAAGGACGCCCCGCTGCCCTGCAGTTGCTCCATCCACAGGAGGACCGTGTCCATCGGTGTGGACAGCTGCCGGAAGTACATCGCCATGGCCACCACCGTGCCCAGGCTGACCGCCTGCTGTTCGAGCAGCGCGCTGCCCGCCATCAGCACCGCGACCACCGGCAGGACCTGGGAGACGTCGATGGCGGGAAACAGCACGCTGCGCAGGAACAGCGTCCGGTGCTGAGCGCTCCGGACCCGCTCGATGGCCGCCACACAGGCCGTGACGCGGCGTTCCTGGAGGCCAAGGGCCTCCACGGTGCGGGCGCCTGCCGCCGTGGTGACGAGTACTTCCGCCAGTGCGGAGTCGGCCGCCCCCTCGGCGAGGTAGGCGGGGTGGGCGCGGCGCAGATACCACCGGGCCGCGAACCAGATGCCGAGCAGCGCGACGACCCCGATGCCGCCGAGGAGCGGGTCGAGGGCGAAGGCCGCCCCGAGGACGAAGAGCACCTGGACCATGGCCATGGACACCTCGGGCCCCGCGTCGCGCAGCGTCGTGCCCACGGTGGCGATGTCATTGGTGCCGCGCGCGGTGAGGTCGCCGGTGCCACCGCGTTCGGCGGCGGACGCGGGCAGCGCGAGCACCCGGTCGACGAACTGCTCGCGGATCCGCGCCGATGTCCGTTCGCCGAAGCGGTGGCCGACGTACCGGGCGTACCGGGAGAGGAGCAGCTGGGCCAGGGAGCAGACGAGCATGGTGACGGCGAGGCGGTCCACGTCGGCCACGGTGCCGCCGCGTTTGACGGTGTCGACGATGCGGCCGAGCAGCCAGGGCCCGACGAGGCCGGCGGCCGCGGCCAGCGCGTTGAGGAGGACCACCACGGTGAAGGCGCGGCCGTCCGCTTTGATCAGCCCGAACGCGGCCCGGCGGGCCCGGCGAGGGTCGGCTACGGGCAGCAGCCCGGAACCCGGTCCGGATTCGGGTTCGGGTTCGGGTTCGGGCGAGGAGGCCGCCTTGGTCCCGGTCTTCATCGGGCGGTCCTTTCGGAGGGACGGGCGGACGGTCCAGGTCTCCGGTCGTCGTGAGTCGTGTCCCCGTCCCCGTCCCCATCCCCGCTCTCGTCGCCGTCCTCGTCCTCCCCGCCCCGGGAGACGAGCCGGCGGTAGCCGGGCTGTGAGCACAGCAGTTCGCGGTGGCTGCCGAAGGCGGCGGCGACGCCATCGACCAGGTAGTACACGGTGTCCGCGTGGTCGAGGAGGAGTGGCGAGGTGGTGGTGACGAGGGTGGTGCGGCCGGACCTCGCGGCGCGCAGCCGGGCCGCGACGACCGCTTCGGTGTGCGCGTCGACCGCCGAGGTGGGTTCGGTGGCCAACAGCACCTCGGGGTCGGCCGCCAGCGCGCGGGCGAGGCGTATGCGCTGGCGCTGGCCGCCGGAGAGGTTGCCGCCCTGCGCGGTGACGGCCGCTTCGAGCCCGTCGGGCAGTGCGTGCACGATGTCCTGCGCCGCCGCGGTGTGCACCGCCGAGGCGAGTGTCCGCTCGTCCCGGTCGTGCCGCCCCGAGATGACCTCGCGCAGCGGGCCGGAGAAGAGGTCGGCCTCGTTGTCCGCGACCACGATCCGGGCGCGCAGATCCGCGCGGGCGCACGCGTCGAGGCGGGTGCCGCCCCACACGGCCGCCGAGTCGACGAACCCGGCGAGCCGGTCGACCACCAGCGAGGTCTCCGCGGCGACGGCGCCGACCAGCGCGGTGAGTTCACCCGGCGCCACCGTGACTCCGGAGTCCGGGTCGTGGAGCTCGGACGGGGTCGGGGGCGGGGTGGCGGCGGGGATGGCATCGGGCCGTTCGGGGCGCAGATTGAGGAAGCGGATCACCTGGCGGGCGGCGACCAGCCCGCGGCCGAGGTCGTAGCCTCCTTCGATGAAGAAGGACACGGGCACGACGAGGACCGCGACATAGCCGTAGACCGCGACGAGTTCGCCCACGCTGATGCTCCCCTGGGCCGCGAGCCGGGCCGCCAGCCAGGTCACCGCCGCCAGGAACAGCGTGGGCAGGCCGACGCCGAGCGCCTGGATCCAACTGGTCACCGCGCCGACCCGGTATCCCTCGGCCATGAGCTGCCGCGATTCGCGCCCATAGCGCTGGGCGTACATGCTCTTGCCGCCCAGGCCGTTCAGGACACGCAGTCCGCCGGCCATGTCCACGAATCGGGCGGTGAGGGTGCCCTGGTGGGCACGGTACGCGGTTTCCACGCTCTGAAGTCGGCCGAGGAGCGGGCCGACCAGCACGGCCAGCAGCGGCACACCGAGCAGCACCACGACGGCGAGCAGCACGGAGACGGAGAAGAGCAGCCCGGCGACCACGACATAGGCGAGTGCGGCGCCGACACCGGGCCCGGTGATGGTCAAGGTCTGGCTGATCCGCCAGACATCGGAGATGCCGA
This sequence comes from Streptomyces sp. NPDC059679, assembly GCF_042734105.1. Taxonomy (NCBI): domain Bacteria; kingdom Bacillati; phylum Actinomycetota; class Actinomycetes; order Kitasatosporales; family Streptomycetaceae; genus Streptomyces; species Streptomyces sp. NPDC059679. Next base: position 11,314 of record NZ_JBHWES010000012.1, read on the forward strand.
TGGTGACGACTTCTCCGGCGGTGACATGACGGGGCAGTTCCGCGCCCAGCCGGGTGGCCTGTCCGACGACACTGCGGACCGTGCGGAAGACGGCGTCCATCCTGACCTTCGTCATCGTGCGGTGCCGCATGATGCCCAGCCAGGCGTTGAGCACGCCGACTCCGAGCAGGACCGCGACCCAGCCCATGAACGCGCCCGAACGGCCGGGCACGAGGCCGTCGTCAATCGCCCGGGACAGCAGATACGGCGGAAGAGTCAGTCCAACCATCCATAAACTGCCCAATAGCGAGCCGGTGACAATGCGATGGCGCTGGCTGGTGATCAGCCACCATAGGTAACGCCCCGCGCTGCGAGAGTCCGGAACCCCAGGGTCCGTGTCAGATTTCCTCACCGCACACACACTAGTTGACATGAGCCCACCATGAAGCAATAATAACGTGCGGCATATGACCACAACCGAACCAGTGCAGCAGCATCTCTCAACCGTGCGACTGCAGACGGGGATGGGTGATGAAAGATGCCGCGATGCCGAGCCCTGAAGGGACGGCTTTCTCACTGTCACACGCGCAACGCGGACTCTGGCTCCTCAAACTGCTCGATGACACCGGGACAGAACAGAATCTTCCGATGTGGACCGATCTCGGTCCCGGAACAAACCGCGAACGCACAGAATTTGCGCTAAATTTTCTGATCGCCCGGCACGACGCGCTTCGACTCGTATTCAGCACCGGGCCCGACGGGCCCCGCCAATCCATACTCCCCCACTACCGGTTCGAACTGCCGCTGTCCGATCTCACGTCGCACGCCGATCCAGCGGAAGAGTTCGACCGCCAGGTACGCGCAGACAACGCGAAACCCTTCGATTTTTCCCGCCCTCTCTTGAGGGGTTGTCTGTTCAAGCTTGCCGACGTTCAATTCCGTCTCTATCTGAATGTGCACCATCTGATATCGGACGGCCTCAGCAACGCGATTGTGCAGCGTGAGCTGACAGCCCTCGTCGACATGCTCGAGAAGGGCGCGCCCCCTGACCTGCCGGCGCTGCCGACGTCCTACGAAAGCCATGTCCGCGAGGAGCCGGCATGGCTCGCGAGCCCGGAAGGCGTCGCTTCGGCCGCGTACTGGCGCGCGGAGTTACGCCCCCCGCTGCCCCGGCTGCGCCTCGCCGACGGCGGGCGCCCCGCCACCTCGCCGGGAGGCACCCCCTTCGCCTCCATGACGTTCCATCTCGACGCGGAGACCACCGCGGCGGCCCGGGCGGCGGCGCGCGGTGTGCGTGTCACGGTCAACACCCTGTTCATGAGCGCTTACGCCGTCGCCCTCACCCAGCTGACCGGCGACGACGACCTGATCATCGGCGTGCCGTTCTCCGGACGCCACTCCATGGAGCTGATGGAGCTCGTCGGGCTCTTCGCCAATATGGTGGCGGTCAGGGCCGATCTGTCGGGCGCCGTCACCTTCGCCGACGCGACGGCGCTGGTCAACGAGAAGAGTCTGCGGGCGTACGAGCACAGCCGCTACCCCTTCGACCTGGCGGTCGAACAGGCCAACCCCCGGCGCGACGGCGGGCGGAACCCCACCTTTCTGACCATCTTCCAGGTGGCCGCCTTCCTGCCGCCCGAGCATATGGCTCCACAGGTCGACGTCGGGTTCTACGGAAAGCCGGACGCCGACCGCTTCGCGTTCCGCGTCAACTACGACACGGGTCGGCTGACCCCCGAACGGGCCGCCGCCCTGGCGGCCGCCTTCCGGACGGTCGTCGCCCGCGTGACCGCCGATCCGTCCGTGCCCCTCGCCGAACTGCGTCCGGCGGCGCCGGCGGTATCGCGGGCAGCGGTCACGCGCGGCGGCCGGCTACAGCGCCTTATCGACGCACGGCATCGCGCGCGCGAGGAGTGAGACCGACACCGGTCGGCACCCGGGCCGAAACACCTTCCGACGGAGAGGCTGCAAGGAATGCGGGTTCCTCCCCCACCCGAAATCGAGCAGCACATCGTGGCCATATGGCGTGAGGTGCTGAAGATCGATTCTGTCGGGCTCTACGACAACTTCTTCGACCTGGGGGGAAACTCGTTACAACTGGCCCGAGTGCATATGCGATTACGTGAATCGATCGCCCCCGACCTCCCCCTGACGGCGCTCTTCGATCTTCCCACCGTTTCCGCGCTGGTGTCCTATCTCAGCAGCTCGCAGGACCGGGAAGCGGGCGCGTTCGACGAGAGCCGGCTCCGCGCCCAGCAGCAGCGACGGCACCGCCGTACCTTTCGCGGCCCGGACCCAGGGGGCCGCCTATGACCGAGCAGCCGTACGGAGCCGATGACATCGCTGTGATCGGAATGGCTCTCCATGTGCCCGGCGCGGACGACATCGACACCTTCTGGGAGAATCTGCGCGACGGAGTCGAGTCCATAAAGCCGTGTACGGAAGAAGAGTTGGACAGCCTCGGAGTTTCGGCCGAGCGGCGCCGTCACCCTCATTTCGTGAACGCCGCGGGCCTCATACCAGGAGTGTCGCTCTTCGACCACCAGTTCTGGGGCTACTCTCCGAGAGAGGCCGCGCTGCTGGATCCGCAGCAGCGGCTCTTCCTGGAAACCGCATGGGAGTCGCTGGAGCACGCTGGCTGCGATCCGTTCACCTACGACGGCGCCATCGGTGTCTATGCCGGTATGGGACTGAGCCGCTATCTTCTGCGCAATCTCCTCGGAAATCCGGACGTGTCGGACGCCGATTCCCCGATGCTTCTGATGGGAAACGACAAGGACTTCCTCGCCACCCGGGTCTCCTACCATCTGAATCTGCGCGGACCGAGCCTGGCCGTGCAGACGGGCTGCTCCACCTCCCTGGTCGCCACCCATCTGGCCGTCGACGCGCTGCTGAGCTACCAGTGCGATCTGGCGCTCGTCGGCGGCGCCACCGTCACCCCGCCGCAGCTGACCGGATACCTCAGAATGCCGGGCAGCACCGCGTCCCCCGACGGGCACAGCCGGGCCTTTGACGCGGAGGCCGCCGGAACGGTGTTCGGCAACGGCGTGGCGGCGGTCGTACTCAAACGCCTCCCGGAGGCGGTCGCCGACCGGGACACCATTCACGCGGTGATCAAGGGGTCCGCCGTCAACAACGACGGCGCCGGGAAGGTCGGCTTCGCGGCACCGGGGATCAGCGGTCAGGCCGAGGTGATCGTACGCGCGCAGCGGGTCGCCGAGGTCACGGCCGATACGGTGAGCTACGTCGAGGCCCACGGCACGGCCACCCGCCTCGGCGACCCCGCCGAAGTGGCGGCACTCACCCGCGCCTTCCGCGACAGCACGGACCAGGTGGGCTACTGCGCCCTGGGGTCGGTGAAGACCAACGTCGGCCATCTCGACACGGCGGCCGGGGTCACCGGGCTGATCAAAACCGCCTTGGCACTGAGCCACGGGCAGATCCCCGCGTCGCTCCACTTCAAGGCCCCCAACCCGGAGATCGACTTCGAGCGCAGCCCGTTCTATGTGAACACCGAGTTGCGCGCATGGCCGCGAGGCGCGACACCGCGCAGGGCCGGGGTCAGCGCCTTCGGCTTCGGCGGTACGAACGCCCATGTCGTACTGGAAGAACCACCCCGACGGGCGCCGACACCCGCCGGGGCGCGCCCCCAGGTGCTGGTGCTCTCCGCCAAGACCGCCGACGCGCTCGAACACGCCACCAGCAAGCTCGCCGACCAGCTGCGTGACCGCCCGGAGCAGTCGCTCGTCGATATCGCGTACACCACACAGGTGGGCCGGGCGAGGTTCGCCCATCGCAGGAGTGTGGTCTGCCGGGACCACGAGGACGCGGTGGAGTTGCTGTCCGCCCCGGGGGACCCGCGCTGGCGGAAGCTGCGCGGGGCCGGACACGGACGCACGGTGGCGTTCATGTTCTCCGGCGTCGGTGACCAGTACGTCGGCATGACCCAGGACCTCTACGAGGACGAGCCCGTCTTCGCCGCCGCCATCGACAAGTGCGCCGAGTCCTTGCGCCCGCACCTCGGCCTCGATCTGCGCGATGTGCTCTACCCGGAGCGCGGCGCCCCGCGAGTCGAGGGGCCCCGCGCACGCGGTCGGCTCGATATGGCCGGGATGTTCAGCGGCGCCCCGCCGGAGGACGAACTGCGCGCCACGACGCTGGCCTATCCGGCCGTCTTCTGCGTCGAGTACGCCCTCGCCCGGCAGCTGACCGCCTGGGGGGTACGGCCCGCCGCCCTCATCGGGCACAGCCTCGGCGAGTATGTGGCCGCGACCGTCGCCGGGGTGTTCACCCTCCACGACGCGCTGCGCCTGATCGTGCACCGGGCGCGGCTGATCGACGAGCTGCCCGGTGGGGCCATGCTGGCCGTGTCGCTGTCACCGGACGCGCTCCGCCCGCGCCTGACCGGCAGCGGGCTCTCCATCGCGCTTCTCAACGGCCCGCGGCTGACCGTGGTGGCCGGTCCTTCCGAGGCGGTGGACGCACTGGCGCGGGAGCTGTCGGCCGACGAGATCGCCTGTCGGCCCCTCGGGACCCGGCACGCCTTTCACACCCCGTCGCTTGAGCCGATGGTCGCCCCGTTCACCGAGGCGCTGCGCACGGTCGAGCTGTCGCCGCCGGCGACTCCGCTGCTCTCCAATATGACGGGGACGTGGCTGACCGCCGCCGAGGCCACCGACCCCGAGTACTGGGGCAGGCAGAGCGCGCGCACCGTCGACTTCGCGGGCGGGCTGCGGGAGTTGTGTGCGGACCGCGATCACGTACTCCTCGAGCTCGGCCCCGGCCAGGCTCTGTGCTCGCTGGCAGCCGAGCATCTGCTCGACACGGACCGGCCCGGCCCCGGCCCCGTTGATGGGGCGGTCCTCCCCTCCGTACGCGCCTGGTACGACCACCGGGAGAGCGACACCTCACTCCTCCAGGACGTCCTGGGCCGACTGTGGCTGGCGGGCGCCGATGTCGACTGGCCCGCCGTGCACGCACCGCGGAAGCCGGGCCGGGTGCCCCTGCCGAGCTACCCGTTCGAGCGCACCCGCGCCTGGGTGGACCCGCCTGCGCCGGGCGCCGTCCCCGCTTCCGGCGCGGACGCCGGGGAGCGGGACACCCGGGAGCGGGTCTTCGCCCCGTCGTGGCGCTCACTTCCCTTTCCGGTGGCCGATCGGCGGAACGCCACGGCCGCCGGGGGGCGTTGGCTGATCCTCGCGGACGGCGGCGGAGTGGCGCGGGCCCTGGCCCGCCGTATCCTCGCAGGCGGCGGGGCGGCGCTCCTGGTCGAACCCGGTACGGGGTTCGAGCCGGTCGACGAGGTGCGGATACGGATCGACCCGGCGCGCTCCGAGGACTACGACGCACTCGCGGACCACCTCACCCGCACCGGTTTCGGCTGCACCCATGTCGCGCACCTGTGGAGCCTGGACCCGGGCCACGGGCCGCTGGAGGATCCGGAGCGGGCCCTGACCCTTGGCTTCCGGAGCCTGGCGTACACGGCCCGCGCGCTGGCCCCCCGTACCGACGGCCGCGCGCCGGCCTCCCGTACCGAGGACGAGCCACTGCGGATCTGGGTGGTGACGAGCGGGATCGCCGCGGTCGAGAGCGGTGACGCGCTCCGCCCGGAAACGGCCGCCCTGCGAGGTCCCGCGCTGTGCGTCCCCCAGGAGTACCCAAAGGTGAGCGTCGACGTCGTCGACGCCGGTACGTGGGCCGCGCGCCCTGGGGCCCTGGCCGAACGGCTCCTTACGGTCGTCAGGGAACCCACGCGCCCGCGGGCCACCCAGCGGCTGACCGCCTTCCGCGGCGACCGCCGCTGGCTGCCGGGGCTCGAACCGCTGCCGCTGTCCGACACCGGCCCCGCCCCCTATCCGCTGCGGCCGGGCGGGGTCTGTCTGATCACCGGCGGACTGTCCCGGATCGGCCTGGACATCGCCGATGAACTCGCCACCCGCGCCCGGGCCAGGCTCGCTCTGGTCACCGGTGTCTCCTTCCCGGCAGCCGAGCGATGGCCCGACTGGCCGGCCGAGTACGGTCCGGACGATCCCACGAGCAGGCTCATCGTGCGGCTGTGCGCGATGCGGGACCGTGGCGCGGACGTCCTCGTGGTGCGGGCCGACACCACCGACCGCACCTCGACACGTGCCGCCATCGACGCGGTGGAGAAGGCGTTCGGCCAGGTCAACGCGGTGGTGCAGGCCGAGGGCTCACCCGCTCGCGAGGCCGTCGCCCCGCTCGGGGAACTCGTCCCGGGGCAGGACTGCGCCGACGCCATCCCACGCGCGCAGGTCGCGGGCTGCCGGGTCCTGGTGGACCTGTTCGGCGACGCTGACCTGGACTTCTGTCTCCTCGTCTCGTCCAACGCGGCCCTGCTCGGCGGTATCGGTCTCACCGGCCACAGCGCGGGCAGCGCATACCTGGACGCCACCGCCTGCCGACAACGGGCGCTCACGGGCAGGCGCTGGATCAGCGTCAATCTGGAGGAGTGGGCGGAGCCGGACACCTCGCGGCGGTCCGATGGCACACCGCGCTACGCCATCGCGCCCGACGACGGTGTCCGCGTGGTGCGGCGCCTCATGGAATGGTGCGACGAGCCGCAGGTCACCGTGGTCACGAGTGATCTGGAAACGCGCCTCGACCGCTGGGTCGGACGCCCCGGCCACGAGCCCGCCCGCTCCCCCGCGCCCGAGGCCCGTCGCCATCCGCGCCCCCCTCTGGACACGGCGTTCGTCGCGCCCGGCGGCGAGCGCGAGGCAGCGATCGCCACCGTCTGGCAGGACGTGCTCGGCATCGAGGGCATCGGCCGCGACGACAACTTCTACGCTCTGGGCGGGCATTCCCTTCTCGCGACCCAGGTCGTGGCCCGGGTGAGGTCGCTCTTCGACCTGGACATCCCGCTGGTCAGTCTGTTCGGCGCGCCCACCGTCGGTGGTTTCGCCGAACGGGTCGCCAGGCTGATCTCACCGGTGCCCGACGCGACCGGCGCGCCCTCGGCCACCCGGGCCGAAGCCTCGTCCGGGGACGGTCCCCCGCCGCTGCTGAGGCGGCTGGGGCCGCGCCGCGACACCGGGCCGCGGCTGCTCTGTTTCCCGTACGCAGGTGGCGGCGCCTCCGTCTTCCAGGAGTGGGGACGTCTGCTCCCCGCGCATATCGAACTGTGGGCCGTACAGCTCCCCGGGCGCGAGGACCGCCTCCTCGAGCCCCCGACGAGCCTGCTGGATCCGCTGCTCGACGCCCTGGAGCGTGCTCTGCTGCCGCTGCTCGACCGGCCGTTCGTGTTCTTCGGCCACAGCATGGGTGCCGTCGTGTCCTGGTCCCTGGCCGACCGGATGCGCGAAAGACACCGAGTGCAGCCCGATCACCTCTTCGTCTCCGGCTGCAGACCACCCAACCTCGGCGCGCCGCGCCGACCGTGGCACGACATGCCCGACGAGGAGCTGATCGCGGAGCTGCGCCGGATGGAGGCCACGCCGGACGCGATCCTCACCGATCCCGAGCTGCGCCGGCTGTTCCTGCCCACCATCCGCGCCGATCTCACCATCGCCGAGTCCTACCAGAGCCCGCCGGGCAGACGGCTGACCTGTCCCACCACCGCGTTCCGCGGCAGTGGCGATGTCCATGTGCCCCTGGACCGGCTGCGGCATTGGGGAGCACTCACCGAAGGGGCATTCGACTGGGAGGAGTTCACGGGAAGCCATCTCTTCCTGGCCGAGTCACGCGAAGCGGTGGTCGAGCAGATCGTCCGGCGCCTGAGCAGCCGCTGAAGCCGTCTACCCGTCGGCGCGCCCGGCGCCGCGGTCCTGTGAGGAGGACAGATGAACAGTCGCCTCGTACGGCCCGGCGACGATGTCGCGACCGTCGTGGTCGATGTGGAGGGGATGCTGGACCTGGCTGTTCTGCGGCAGGCCGCCGAGTGGCTGACGGAGCGGCACGGGGCGCCTGGCGCCGCCGCGCCGGTGGACGTCGTCGATCTGCGGACACTGCCGCCCGAGGAACGCTCCGCGGCGGCCGTCGACCGGCTCCTGGAGCGGATGTGGCTGCCGTACGACACGGCCACGCACCCTCTGGTCGCGCTGACCGCGCTCCAGGTCGACGAGGACTGGTACGCCGTCCTCGCCTCCGCGCACCGCGACCGCGTCGACACCCGCTCGCTGGACATTCTGACCGAGGAGCTGTGGCAGGCGTACGGGGCCTTCGCCGCCGACGCCCCCGAATCGCTACCGGCCGCGGCCCCGGCGGCCGGAAGCCAGGTGGGCCGGCCGGCCCGCCCGGTGCACCGCATCAGGACAGTGTCCACCGATCTGCCCGGGGCGACGGCGGCAGGGATCCGCAGCATGGCGCACGCGGCGGACGTGCCGTGCTCCGCCGTGGCCCTCGCGGCCTTCGCCGTGCTCCTGGACAGCGTGGGCGCCGACGTGCCCATGGACCGGGGGCGCGAGCACGTCATCGGCCTTGTCACGGACGAACGGCCGCGGCCCGGGCTGGACCGGGCCGTCGGTCCCTTCGAGGAGGCGCTGCCCGTACGGGTCGATCTGGCGGGCGACCCGCCCTTCGCCGACGTCCTCGACCACATTGGCAAAACCTTGGCCCTGGGGCCGGGCGGTGAACCCCCGGAGGAGGGCCGCGTAACGCTGCACTGGCGACGGGAGTTGCGCCTTCCGCACGTATCGGGGCTGGCCCTGGACGTCCTCGACCTCGGCGCCGCCACGAGCCGTTCCCCGCTGGAGTTCGCCTTTACGGAAAAGGAGTCCGCCCTCGGCCTGACCGTGGGATGGCGCGAGGATGTGCTCGGCGAGGACGCGGCCGACCGGATGCTCGACGCCCTCCGGAACATCCTGGCCAACGCCGTGGCCTCCCCGGGCGAACCGGTGTTCCGGCTGCTGCCGCAGGCCGGGCCGTCGAGGGCCCCGTCCGACCTCGAGACGCGCGTCGCCGCCGTCTGGGCCGCGGAGCTCGACGTCGACGTGCTCGACATGGACACCGACTTCTTCGAACTCGGCGGCAACTCGTTCCAGGGCGCCGCCGTGATCGGGCGCCTGCGCAGGGAGTTGGGCATCGACCTCCCCCTGCGCCACATCTTCGACCAGCCGGCCACGGTCGCGCGGCTCGCCCGGGAAATCGAGCGTATCCAGAGGGGACAGTGATCATGGAAAGTGATGTGCGCAGCCGTATCACCGACTATCTCTCCCGCTTCTTTCCGGTGGGAGAGCTGCGGCCCGAGGAGGACTTCTTCAAACTCGGCTTGGTGAACTCCTTGTTCGCCATGCAGATCGTCGCATTCGTGGAGCACGAGTTCGGCATCACCGTGGAGAACGACGATCTGCACCCGGACAACTTCCGGTCCGTACAGGCGCTGGATCTCTTCGTCAGCGGCAAGCTCAGCGCATCCGCCGCGCAGTGAGGGTCAGCGCGGGTCACCGGGCCGTCCGTGCGGAGTTCCGGGAGTTCACCGACCGTGTCATCGCTCCGTACGCCGAGGACTTCCACCGCGACCAGCACACCCCGGACGCGGTGATCAAGGCGCTGGCCGACCGCGGCTACCTGGGGCTGCCGATCCCCGAGGAGTTCGGCGGGGGCGGAGGTGACGCGGTTACGGTGGGGCTGCTCGCCGCGGAACTGGGCCGGGCCTGTTCGTCGGTGCGCAGCCTGTTCACCGTGCACACCATGGTGGCGCACGCGATCGCACGGTGGGGCAGCGGGGCGCAGCGGCGGCGGTGGCTTCCGCTCCTTGCCACGGGCGAGCGGATCGGGGCGTTCGCCCTGTCCGAACCCGAGGTCGGCAGCGATGCGGCGGGGGTCACCACGCGCGCCGTTCCGGACGGCCGTGGGTGGCTGCTGCGGGGCCGCAAGAAGTGGATCACCTACGGGCAGATCGCCGATGTGTTCCTCGTGATCGGGCGTACGGAGCAGGGGCCGACCGCCTTCCTCGTGGAGCGCGACACGGAGGGACTGACCACCGAACCGATCACCGAGCTGATGGGAATCCGGGCCTCGATGACCGCCGAGGTGCGCCTCGACGGGTGCACGGTGGCCGATGAGAACCTCCTCGGCCGGCCAGGCCTGGGGGTGTCCCATATCGCCGGAGCCGCCCTCGACCTCGGTCGGTACACCGTGGCCTGGGGCTGCCTCGGCATCATCGACGCCTGTCTTACGGCCTCCGTCGGCTATGCGGGCGGGCGCGAGCAGTTCGGCGCGCCCCTCAAGGAGCATCAGCTGGTCCGGCAGATGATCAGCCGGATGTTCACCGATCACCGGGCCACCGAGCTGCTGTGTCTGGACGCGGCCCGGCTGCGTGACGAACGCGCCCCCGACGCCCTGGCGGCCACTTCGCTCGCCAAGTACTTCGCGTCCACCGCCGCCGTGCGCTGCGCCTCGGACGCGGTGCAGATCCACGGGGCGAACGGCTGCGCCGCCGGCTATCCGGTCCGGCGTCACTACGGCGACGCCAAGGTCATGGAGATCATCGAGGGAAGTTCCCAGATCCACGAGGTCAATCTGGCGGAGTACGCCTTCCAGGAATTCTCACCGGGACGGCACCGGCCGGCCCCCACGGCGGAGAGGAGCGGCATATGACGGTCAAGTGCGTGGTCTGGGATCTGGACAACACGCTGTGGGACGGGGTGCTCCTCGAAGACCCCACGGTCCGGCTGCGCCCCGATGTCCCGCGGGTCATCGAGGTCCTGGACGAGCGCGGAATCCTGCACTCGGTCGCGAGCCGCAACGACGCCGGGACCGCCCGGGCACGCTTGCGCGAACTCGGCCTGGACGAGTACTTCCTGCACCCCCAGATCACCTGGGGCAGCAAGTCGGAGTCGCTGAAGGCCATCGCGGCGGCGCTCAACATCGGCGTGGACGCCCTGGCCTTCGTCGATGATCAGCCGTTCGAGCGCGACGAGGTCGCCTTCGCCCTGCCCGAGGTGCGGTGCTTCGACGCCACAGAGATCTCGGTCCTGCCCGACCTTCCCGAATTCCAGGTGCGCGACGTCACCGCGGACGCCAGAAACCGGCGGCTGCTCTACCGGGCCGACGAACGGCGCAAGCAGGCCGAGGAGCGCCACTCGGGGACGGCGGACGAGTTCCTTGCCTCGCTGGACATGACGTTCACCATCTCCCCCGCCCGCGAGGAGGACCTTCGCCGGCTCGAAGAGCTCACCGTCCGCACCCACCAGCTGAATTCGACCGGCTACACCTACTCGTACGACGAACTCGACGCGCTGCGCACATCACCGGACCATCTGCTCCTGATCACCGAACTGACCGACCGCTACGGCGGTTACGGAAAGATCGGACTCGCGCTCGTCGAGCGGACCTCGGCCGAGTGGACCGTGAAGCTGCTGCTGATGTCGTGCCGGGTGATGTCGCGCGGGGTGGGTTCCGTGCTGCTCAACCACCTGGTCCACGAGGCGCGCGGGGCCGGTGTCCGGCTGTTCGCCGAGTTCCTGCCCACCGATCGCAACCGGGCGATGTATGTGACGTACAAGTTCTCCGGCTTCATCGAGTCCCGCACGGAGGGGGACCTGGTGATCCTGGAGCACGACTTCACGAATCTGCAGGGCTTCCCTCCGTATATGAACGTCGTGTCCCGTTGAGATCAGGAGTCAGCGCCGTGCCGTCCGACACCCTGCACACGAGATTCGAGGCCGTCGCCAGGGCCCACCCCGACCACACGGCCGTCACCGGCACCGGCGGGCCCCTGACCTATCGCACGCTCGACCGGCTCAGCGACGAGCTCGCCGCCGCGCTCTCCCCGGTGCTGCGGGAGGACCGGCTGGTCGCGATACGGGTGGGGCGCGGGGCGCAGCTCCCCGTCGCGGTGCTGGGCGTGCTGAAGGCCGGTTGCGGATATGTGCCGGTGGACCCGGACTACCCGGAGGCCCGCCGGCGCTACATCCTCGACGACTCCGCGGCCCGGCTGATCGTCACCGACGGACCCTGCGACCCCGGTGAGGAGGCCGTGGCCACGGCCGGAGCCCTGACCGTCGCGGCCCGCCCGGCGGGTCTCGCACCGCGGGTGCCCGACGATGTGGCGTACGTCATCTACACCTCGGGCTCGACCGGTTTCCCCAAGGGGTGCGTGGTCCGCCACCACAACGTGCTGAGCCTGATGGACCACACGCGGCCGCTGTTCCGCTTCCGGTCCGCCGACGTCTGGACGCTCTGCCACTCGACGAGCTTCGACTTCAGCGTCTGGGAGATCTGGGGCGCGCTCCTGTACGGCGCGCGGCTGGTCGTGGTGGACAAGGAGACCCTGGCGGATCCCGATGCGTTCAAGGCTCTGGTCGCGACCGAGGGCGTCACCGTGCTCAACCAGGTGCCGTCGGTCTTCAGCCGACTCGACCAGGTGTCCGACAACGGGCCGGCCTGGCCGTCCCTGCGCTATCTGATCTTCGGTGGCGAGGGGCTGCAGTCCGAGAACCTGCGCGCCTGGCTGCGCCGGGGCATCGCGCCCGGGGCCGAGCTCATCAACATGTACGGCATCACGGAGACCACGGTCCATGTCACCTTCTGCCGGCTGACGCCTCAGCTACTGGAGTCCGTACGGCCGGGCGGCAGCCCCATCGGACGGCCACTGCCCCATCTCGAGGTGTCCCTGCGGGACGAGGACGGCAACCCCGCGCCACCCGGGACGCCCGGCGAGATCTGGGTGGCGGGCGAGGGTGTCTGCGCCTGCTACCTGGGCCGGCCCGAGCTGACGGCCGAGCGGTTCGTGGGTGGCGGGCCCGAGGAGGGAGGGGTTCGCCACTACCGCAGCGGCGATTGGGCCGTGCGGGACGCGGAGGGCGATCTGCACTACCTCGGACGCCGCGACGACCAGGTGAAGTTGCGTGGCTTCCGTATCGAGCTGGGCGAGGTGGAATCCGCCGTCCGTTCCTTCCCCGGGGTCCGCCACGCCGCGTGTGCCACGGAGGTCATCGCGTCCGGGTACACCATCCTGGTCGCCTATGTCGTGGACGCGGACGACCGGGCCCCGGTCGATCCGGCCGCGCTGAACAGACATCTCGCCGTGACGCTCCCCGCCCATCTGCGGCCCCAGCGGCTGCGGAAGATTCCCCACCTGCCGCTCGGCCCGAACGGCAAGACCGACAAGTCGGCGCTCGCCGCCGCTGCCACTGCCGCCGCTGCCGCCGTGGACGACGCGCCACGCGACCGGGCGCGGCGCGGCCGACGCCATGTGTATCCACCCCGGAGGACATGAATGAGGCCCGACCCATCCGCCATGGTCCTCGCGTTCGACTTCCCGGGCCGCCGGGTCGCGAGCGGCTTCGACCTGTTGTTCAAGCAACTCCCCGAAGTGGCACGTCGGTTGGTGACGGTCCCGGACGCGGTACGCCCCTTCACCGCCGCCTGCTACGTGGACGCGGCCGTATCGGCGGTCCCGGACGGGGCGGCCGTGCTGGCCGCCGCCTTCTGCTCCGCGGCTCCGCTGGCCCAGGACGCGATCGCGCACCTCGCCGAGCGTGGTGTCCCGACCCTGGGGCTGCTGCTCGCGGATCCCGTCGTCCCGGGCGAGTTCACCCTCCGCGACGCGCTGGTGAACACGGTGGGGCAGATCGGCCGGGACGATGTGGAGGACCTGATCGAGGCGCTGATCAGGGACAACACCCTGGACACCGAGCCGGAGCTGTGGCGTGACCGGGTGCTGCGCACCGTACGGGAGGCGTTGGCCGAGGCGCTGGGCTGTGCCACCGACGACGAGACCGTGGTGGGGCTGTCGGGCCGGTACACCGCCTATCTGGACTTCGTCCTCGCCACCAGATCCGCCGACTTCTCCCCCTACCCCGGCCGTTGTGTGGCCCTCTCCTCGACCGGCCATACGATGCCGCCCGACTGGCCCGGCCTGCCATCGGTCGGCCACCGGCAGACGGCCTCCGCCCGCCGGGATCTCCTGGGCTCGCCGGAGCTCAGAACACAGTTACTCGATCTGCTCGCCGACCCGCCATGCGTATGACGCCGGGGCGTCGCGGCCCGGCGACACTGCCGAAGGCGTTCCGGCGGATATGGGCCGCTTCGGGCGTTTCGGCGTTCGGCGACGGCGTCCATCTGGCCGCCCTCCCCCTGCTCGCGGCGAGCGTGACGCGCGACCCGGTGGTGATCTCCGTGGTCGCCGCCGCGGCCCGGGTGCCCTGGCTGCTCTTCGGCCTGATCGGTGGCGCGCTCGTCGACCGCTGGGACCGCCGCCGCACCCTGTGGATCTCGGACGCCGCACGCGCCGCGCTGCTCCTCGCGGCGGTGGCCGGTGTGTGCGCCGGGCTCATCGGCATCCCGCTGCTCATCGCGCTCGCGTTCTTCCTGTGCATCGGCCAGATCCTGTACGACACCGCCGCCTCCGCCTATCTGCCCGAACTCCTCGACCGGGACCCCGAGTTGCTCAAGCGGGCCAACACGCGATTACAGGGCACACAGACCGCCGTGAACGGTTTCCTCGGCCCGCCGGCGGGGGCCGCCATGTTCTCCCTCGGCCGCGCCGTTCCCCTGCTCGCGGACGCCCTGACGTTCCTCTTCAGCGCCCTGACCATCCGCTCGCTGCCGAAGACACCTCCCAAGCCACAGACCGAAAAAGGTCCGCTGCTCGCCGAAGCTCGGGCCGGGGCCGCCTACTTGGTGCGCAACCCCGTGCTGCTCGGGCTGTCGCTGCGCCCCGCCGTCGGAAACCTGGCCTTCGGCGCCGGCACGGCGGTCTTCGTCCTGTTCGCCCAGGAGGAACTGCACCTCGGCCCGGCAGGGTACGGACTGCTGCTGGCCACCGAAGCGGTGGGCGGTCTGGCGGGCGCCGCGCTGGCCGGGCGGCTCGCCGACCGGATCGGCATCGGGGGCGCGCTGACGCTGAGCGCCTTCCTCCTGGCCGGCGCCCAGTTGGCCCTCGGTCTCAGCGCCGGACCGGTGGCGGCGGGGGCGGCGATCGTCGTACGCGCCGCCGCGTTCGGCATCACGATGGTCCTGGGGCCTTCGGTACGTCAGGCCGTCGTGCCCAACGACCTCATGGGCCGGGTCTCCGCGGCCGCCCGGCTGATGGCCGTCGCCCCTGCCCCGCTCGGCGCGCTGCTGGGCGGCTGGCTGGCGACCGAGGCCGGGTTGCGCGCCCCGTATCTGATCGGTGCGGCGGTCCTGGCCGTCGCCACCCTCGGCAGCATGGCCATGACGACCAACCGCAAGATCGACGCGGCGCTGGCCCGGGCCTCGCCCGCTCCGCGCCCCTCCAGCCCGACAGCCCCCTGAATCGACCGTGTTGTACCTCTCTGACTTCTTGGAGCAGCGTGGACACATCAGCCATACCTGTGGACGGGCGAGCAGCGCGCCCGGCGGAGGGCCCACCCCATCTCGGCGGTGCCGAGGCCCATCGCTTCCGCACCGCGGAGCAGGTCGCCCTGAGCCCCCGTGGCGACCGCGTCGCCATCGTGGTCCGCTGGGCCGACACCGCGCGCGATCGCTGGACCACCGCGCTGGTCGTCCGGGACACCGCCGAGGGAGCCAAGGAGCCCGAAGCCGTCGTACCGGCCGGGGCGGACGCCCCCGCCTGGTCGCCCGACGGCAGGTGGCTCGCCCATCTCGTCCGGGAGCCGGGGCAACCCGGTGTCTCGCTGGCACTGTGGTCCGCCGTCGACCGCACCGTACGTCCGCTCGCCCGGGGCCTGCGGGCCGCCGGGCGCCCGATGTGGTCGCCGGACGGCACGCGGGTGGCCTTTGTCGCGGCCGAGGAAGACGGCGGCGAGGCCCCGGGGCGCGCTCCCCATGTCGTCAGGGACCTCGGCTACAAGATCGACGGCGTGGGGCTGGTGCCGAAGGCCCGGCGCCATCTGCATATCGCCGATATCGCCACGGGGGACGTCAGACAGCTCACCCGGGGCGGGTTCGACGTCCACGGCCCCGCGTGGTCGCCGGACGGAGCGGTGCTGAGCCTCGGGGTGAGCCGACCGGCGGGCGATGTCCCCTGGCCGCTCGCCGATGTGTGCCTCGCCGACGCCGCCACGGGAGAGCTGCGTCACCTCGTCGACTGGGGCGGCACGGTGGTGTGGACCGGCTGGACCCCGGAGCGTCAGATCGTCTTCGCGGGGCAGCGCCACCCGGGCCCCTGTCAGCATTCCAGCTTGTACCGCGTCGTGGACGGCCCGCACGGAGAACCCGTCGACCTCCTCGCCGGATTCGGGCGGCGGCTGGTCGCCTCCGCACGCGGCACCACACCCGCCGCGCTCTTCCTCGGCACCGGGGACTTCCTGTTCTGCGCACGGGAGGCCGGGGGCACCCGGGTGTACCGGGCCCCGGCGGGAGGCGGCCGGGCGACGCCCTGGTTCGGCGGCGACTCCACCGTGGTGATGGGCATGAGCGCATCGGCCGCCGCGGACTCCTTGGCCCTGGTCATCGGCGACGCACGCACCCCGGGAGACGTATATCTGACACCGACGGACGAGCCGGGGCCCCGGAAGCTCACCGAACTCAATCCATGGGCAGCGCGGTTCACGGTCACCGCGGCCGAGGACATCCGCTTCAGCCCACCGGGCCGCCCGGAACTGCACGGATACCTGCTGCGGGGGCGCCCGGCCGGAACCCGGGGACCCACGCTGTTCGACATTCACAGCGGGCCCGACTACGTATGGCGTCCCAGCCTCTCCCCGCGCCACCTCTACCACCGGGCCCTGGCGGCCCGTGGCTGGAACGTCCTGTTGCTCAATCCGCGGGGCAGCGACGGCTACGGCGAAGCCTTCATGCGCGCCCCGCTGGGCAGGCCGGGCTTCAGCGAGGAGGAGGACTTCCTGTTCGCCCTCGACCGCATGGTGCGCGACGGACTCGCCTCCGAAGGCCAGGTCGCCGTCATGGGCTCCAGCCACGGAGGGTTCATGACGAACTGGCTGACCGCCCGCACCGACCGGTTCGCCGCGGGCATCAGCGTCGCCGGCGTCGCCAACTGGTCCAGCCTGTACGGGACGTCGTCGCTCGGCGCGACGACCGCACCCGTCCTCCTGGGCGGCACCCCCCAGGATGCCCCGGAACGCTACGCCGCCAGTTCGCCGCTGACGTACGTCCGCGACGTCACGGCGCCCACGCTCCTGCTGCACGGCGAGGACGACCTCATGAACCCCATTGGTCAGAGCGAGGAGTGGTTCACCGCGCTGCGCACCCAAGGATGCGAGGTCGAGTTCGTGCGCTACCCCGGGAGCGGACATCTCTTCATGCACAACGGCCCCCTCGGCCACCAGGAGGACTACCGCCGCCGCGTCGTGGCCTGGCTGGTCGAACACGTCGAAGGGAGGGATCTCAAGTGAGCCTGCGAACCGGCACCGCATCGCTCTCCCTTGCCGATGTGGTGTGGCGGCGGGCGGGCGAGCAACCCGATGGCCTCGCCCTCGTCGAACTGCGCGACACCGGTGACGATCTCACCCTAAGTTGGCATGAACTCGTCGACTTGGCAGACCGTACGGCCACCGTGCTGACCGGTCTGGGCGTCCGGCCCGGCCAGACCGTGGTCGCCGCGCTCCCCAACTCCGCCGACCTCGTGACCGTCTCGCTCGCGCTCCTGCGCATCGGGGCCGTGGTGTGCCCGGTGCTCCCGAGCCTGCGCGAACACGAACTCGGCCATGTGCTGCGCCGCTCCTGCGCACATGTCCTGGTCGTACCGGAGTCGTTCCGCGGCCGTGGCCACCCCTGCGAAGTCAGCGCCATGGCGGAGGCGGGGCTGGCCCCGGACCTGCGTCACCTTCTCATCGCTCCTGGACACTCACCCGCGCCCTCGGCGACCGTGCCCGCCACGCACCGGCTCGCCGCAGGTGTGGCCGTGGCCAGGCCCGCCGGAGCGTCGGCCCGTCCGCCCGGAGCCTCTCCCCACGATGTCGCGCATCTCCTCTTCACCTCCGGCACCACGGGAGAGCCGAAGGGGGTCCCGCACCGTATGGACACGCTCAACCGGGCCGCCCTGCTCACCGCCGACCGACTCGGCCTGACGTCGCGCGACCGGGTGCACATCGCCGCGCCCATGGCGCACCACAGCGGGTTCCTCTACGGAATGTGGCTGTCCCTGCTGCTCGGCAGCGCCCAGATCGTGCAGCCGACCTGGAACGCCGATCGCGCGCTGCGGGCGTTCCGGGAATGGGGCGGCACCTTTATGCAGGGGTCCACACCGTTCCTGCTCGATCTGGTCGACGCGGTCGAGGCCGGTGCGACGGCGCCCGCCGCACTGCGTACGTTCGTGATCACCGGCGCGTCCGTACCCCGCGCTCTGCTCGCCCGCGCCCGCGCCCGCCTCGGCGTACGGGTCTGCGCGGCCTGGGGCAGCACGGAAACCTGCATGGCGACACTGTCCGCCCCTGAGGACGAACCGGAGTCGGTGGCGGCGACCGACGGGCGCCCGCTGGCGGGCGTACGGCTCCGAGTGACCGACGACTCGGGCGCCGAGCTCGCCGCCGGATGCGAGGGCCATCTCGAGATGACCGGCCCGCTCGTCTTCGACGGCTATCTCGGACGGGACGACCGGACGGCCGAGGCGTTCACCCCCGACGGCTGGTACCGCACGGGCGACCTCGCGGTCCTGGAGCCGTCCGGGTATCTGCGCATCACCGGTCGTGCGAAGGACGTGATCAACCGGGGCGGGGAGAAGATCCCCGTCGGCGCCATCGAGCAGCTGCTGGCCGCCCATCCCTCCGTACGCGAATCCGCACTCGTCGCGATGCCCGATCGGCGGCTGGGCGAACGCGCCTGTCTGTTCGTCGCGTTGTATCCCGGAAAGAGCCTCAAGCTCAGCGACGTCCAGGAATTCCTGGACGTCCACCGGGTGACCAAGCACTACTGGCCCGAGCGTGTGGAGCTCGTCGGTGCCCTGCCCCGTAATCCGGCGGGGAAGGTGCAGAAATTCCTGCTCCGTGATCGATTGCGACGCGAGTTCACCCCACCCGAAGGGAGCGCAATTCAGTGCTGACCAAACAGGACATGGTCGAACTGCTCGCCTTACGCGGAAAGGAACAGGAAGAGCTCTTCGCGCGGGCCCGACGGATCCGCGAAGAAGTCTTCGGCACCCACGTCGTCGTGCGCGGTGTGACGGAGATCGGCAACGCCTGCCGGGTCAACTGCGACTTCTGCCCCATGCGCCGGGACAACACCCGGGAGAACGACACCTTCCTGGCCGGGCCCGACGATCTCGTGGACGCCGCACGGGTCGTCAAGGACAACGGCATCAACGTCGTCTTCTTCCAGGCCGGTGAGATCCCTCAGACGACGCGTGTGGTGGGCGAAGCCCTGCCGCGGATCCGGGAGTTGTACGACGACGACGTCGAAGTACTGCTGAACCTCGGCAACAAGAAGCGCGGCGAGTACGCGTATCTGCGGGAACAGGGGGCGACCAGCTACATCCTCAAACACGAGACCAGCGACCCGGACCTCAATCTGCGGATGCGCCACGAAACCCTGGAGAGCCGGCTGCGCTGTCTGACCGATCTCATCGAGCTGGGGTTCAAGGTGGGCACCGGCGGAATCGTCGGACTGCCCGGTCAGACGCTGGCACATATCGCGGACGACATCGTCATGGCGCGGGAGCTGGGCACGCATATGTGCAGCTTCTCACCGTTCGTACCAGCGCCGCACACCCCGCTGGAGCACCTGGAACCCGGCGATGTCGACACGACGCTCAACGCACTGGCCGTCTGCCGCATCGTACGGCCGGACTGGCTGATCCCCGCGGTGAGCGCCCTGGCCAAGAACCGCAAGGACGGGCAGCGCAGCGGCTTCCTGGCCGGGGCCAATGTCCTGACGATCAACTTCACCCACGGGCGCAACGCGGACCGGTATCTCATCTACGGCAAGGAGCGCTTCGTCGTCCGCTCCGACCACGCCATGCGCGTCCTGGACTCGGTCGGCCTGGTTGCCGGCCGGTCCGTCTTCACCGGCCCCACGGCGTCCACGCCACGCCCCTGAGCGCGTTCAGATTCCGAACCGCGTACGGAAGAACTCGTCCAGGTCCGGGCGAGTGGCGGCGGAGCCGGGCAGCCGCTCCGCGCCGGGGCGCGCAGGCCGTCGAGGAGGACGGACAGCTGGCGGCCGGTGAGGTCGGCGGACAGGCCGCCGCCGGCGCCGTCCTCGGGGATCCGCGGGGGCAGCGGGACCATCATCAGGACCAGGTCGTATGTGTTCACGTCCGCCCGGAGCGACACCTCCCGCTGGGCCCGTGCCACCAGGTCGTCAGGTCGGCCAGCAGCGCCTCACGCGTGGCGACGAGCTTCGGCGCCACTGTCGACAACCTGCTCGCCTGCGAGATGATCACCGTCGACGCCGGGAGGTCCGCGCGGACGAGAAGGAGAACCCGGATCTGTTCTTGGCGCTGCGCGGAGGCGGCGGCAACTTCGGCGTCGTCACCGCCTTCGAGTACCGCGCCCACCCGCTGGGCCCGGACGTCGTCTCCGGCCAGATCGTCTTCCCCGACGACCAGGCCACGGCCGTCCTCGGAAGCGAGGCCAAGTACCGGCGGCTCGCGGAGATCAAGGCGGTGTGGGATCCGCGGAACCTGCTCCGCCACAACAACAACATCGCTCCCGCCCCAGCGCGTAGGAGCCTCCCCCGGGCGCCGCGGCCTCGACCGTCACCTGAGGCGCTGTCAAGTGGGATGCCACCGTCGCTCTGCCGCTTTGCTCTATAAACCGAACAGCTCTGCCGCAGAACTGCTGCCTCGTTCGGTTTGGAGACGGTTCGGTTGCCCAATGCCCAGAACGAGTTCGCAGTGGCCGGTCATCCGTGGATCCTCTCCGGGCACACCGGAACCGCGCTGCAGGCCCAGGCGCGGCGGCTCCACGACCATGTCGCCGACCACCCGCGGCTCCGTCCGGAAGACATCGGCCACACGCTGGCGAGCGGCGGCCCGGCGCTCCCTCATCGCGCGGCGGTGGTCGCGGCGGACCGGGAGGGGTATCTGCGGGGGCTCGACGCGGTGGCCCGGGGTGAGGACGCCCCCGGTGTCGTACGGCGCACGGCGGCCGCGGCCGGCGACGGGGTCGCGTTCGTCTTCCCCGGCCAGGGCACCCAGTGGCCCGGTATGGCCGTGGACCTGCTGACGGTCTCCCCCGCGTTCCGTCGGGCGGTCGACGCCTGCGCGGAGGCGTTCGAACCGTATGTCCCCTGGTCACCGGAGGCGGTGCTGCGCGGCGCGCCGGGCGCGCCGCCCCTGGAGGGGACCGACGTGGTGCAGCCGACACTGTTCGCCGTCATGGTGGGGCTGGCCGAGCTGTGGCGGACACATGGGGTGAGCCCGGCGGCGATCGTGGGGCACTGCGTCGGGGAGATCGCGGCGGCCCATCTCTGCGGCGCCCTGCCGCTGTCCGACGCGGCGCGCGTGGTGATCGAGAGCAGCCGGGTCCAGGCGACGCTCTCCGGGTCGGGTGCGCTGATCGCGGTCGCGCGATCCGAGGCGCAGCTGCTTCCGTTGTTGCGGCGGTGGCCGGGCAGACTGACGATCGCCGCGGTCAACGGCCCGATGGCCACGGTCGTCTCCGGCGATCGGCCGGCCGCCGAAGAGCTGTTGGCGGAACTCGCCCGTGCCGGTGTCCGGGCCCGCGAGGTGGCGATCGACATCCCGGCGCACTCGCCGTTCATGGCCCCCCTCAAGGACGGCCTGCTGGAGTCGCTGTCATCGGTCACGGCGGGGGCGTCGCGGGTGCCGTTCCACTCCTCGGTCGTCGGGGGTCCGCTGGAGACCCTGGGGCTCGACGCGGCCTACTGGTACCGGAACTTCGCCGACCCGGTCCGCTTCGAGAGCGTCGTCACGGGGCTGCTGCGGCAGGGCACACGCTGTTTCGTGGAGCTGAGCCCGCACCCGATGCTGACCATGTGTGTGCAGGCCACCGCCGAGGAGGTGGTGGGCGGTGAGCCCGTCGTGATCGTGCCGACGCTGCATCGCGGACAGGCCGCCCTCGCGTCCTTCCGTACCGCGCTGGCCGAGCTGTACGTACGGGGCGCGCTGGACGACCACCGAGCGGCGTTCTCGGTGCCGGGCGGCCACCTGATCACCCTGCCCCTCGAACCGCCCGCGCACGCGTCCGTAGAGCTCGCCGACGCCCCGGACCCGGCGGAGGCCCGCCGGCCCCCCTTGGTGGAGCGGCTTGCCCGGCTCTCCACCGCGGAGCGGAAGCGGCGGCTGCGCGAGCTGGTGGGGGCCGAGGCGGCCAAGGTCCTCGAAGAAGTCGCCGGTGCGGACGCGCCGGGCCGCGGCATCGCGGAGCAGGAGCACTTCGTCGCCTCGGGCTTCGACTCCGCCGCTGCGGTCGCGCTGCGCAACCGCCTGCACGACGCCACCGGGCTGCTGCTGCCCTTCACCCTCGCCTTCGACCATCCGACGCCCGCCGCCGTCGCCGACCATCTGCTCTCCCGGCTCTTCGGCCACCAGGGCGGCCAACAGCCGGGCGCGGACGGCCGACCCGACCCCGCGGCGGCGGCCGGTCCGGCCAGGGCCGACGACGAGCCGATCGCCGTCATCGGCATGGCGGGCCGCTTCCCCGGGGGCGCCCGTACCCCGGAGGAACTGTGGGAGCTGGTCGCCACGGGCACCGACGCCCTCTCCCCCTTCCCGCAGGGCCGGGGCTGGGATCCGCTGCAGCTCTACGATCCGGACCCCGCCCGGCCCGGCACGTACTACCAGCGCGAAGCGGGATTCCTGCACGACGCCGACAAGTTCGACGCCGAGTTCTTCGGTATCGCGCCCCGCGAGGCCACGGCCATGGATCCCCAGCAGCGGCTGCTCCTGGAGACCTCATGGGAGGCGCTTGAACGGGCGCGGATCGACCCGACGACGCTGCGCGGCAGCCGCACCGGGGTGTTCGTCGGCGTGGCCCCGCTGGACTACAGCCCCCGTATGCACCAGGCGTCGCCGGAGCTGGAGGGCCATCTGCTGACCGGCAACATCGGCGCCGCCGCCTCGGGACGGATCTCCTACGTCCTCGGTCTTGAGGGGCCGGCGGTGTCCGTGGACACGGCGTGCTCCTCGTCCCTGGTCGCCCTGCATCTGGCGGCCCAGGCGCTGCGGGCCGGAGAGTGCTCGCTGGCCCTGGTCGGCGGGGCGACGGTCCTCTCGACCCCTGGCATGTTCATCGAGTTCTCGCGACAGCGCGGTCTGGCTCCGGACGGCCGCTGCAAGGCGTACGCGGCCGCCGCGGACGGAACCGGCTGGTCCGAGGGCGTGGGCATGCTGCTCGTCGAGCGGCTGTCCGACGCGCGACGGCTCGGACACCAGGTGCTGGCGGTGGTACGGGGCTCCGCCGTCAACCAGGACGGGGCGAGCAACGGCTTCACGGCGCCCAGCGGTCCATCACAGCAACAGGTCATCCGGGCGGCCCTGGTCAATTCCGGGGTGTCGGCTCCGGAGGTCGACGCGGTGGAGGGGCACGGCACCGGTACCCGGTTGGGCGATCCGATCGAGGCGCAGGCGCTGCTGGCCGCCTACGGACAGGGGCGTACGGCCGACCGGCCGCTGTGGCTGGGCTCGATCAAGTCGAACATCGGACACACCCAGTGGGCCGCGGGCGTCATCGGGGTCATCAAAATGGTGCTCGCGCTCCGGCACGGTGTGCTGCCGCGCACCCTGCACGTCGACAAGCCGTCGGATTACGTGGACTGGTCGGCGGGGGCCGTACGGCTGTTGACGGAGCCGGTGCCCTGGCCAGAGCGAGGCCACCCGCGCCGGGCGGGCGTGTCGTCCTTCGGTGTGAGCGGTACCAACGCCCATGTCATCCTCGAGCAGGCAACGCCATCGTCCACGACGGCTCCCGAGGGGGATGCCGCCGAGGCCGGGCCTGTCCTGCCCTGGGTGGTCTCGGCGAAGACGCCCCAGGCGCTCCGCGACCAGGCCCGCCGCCTGCACGAACACCTCACCGCCCAGCCACAGCTCCAACCGGCCGACGTCGGCCACACCCTCGCCACCGGCCGCGCCACCTTCGATCACCGCGCCGTCCTCATCGGCTCCGACCGCGAACAGCTCCTCCACGGCCTGGACGCCCTCGCCACTGGCCGGCCCGACCCGGCGGTCCACCAGACGGCGGACCGTGCCACCACCGCCGACGGCCGTATCGTCTTCGTCTTCCCGGGACAAGGCGGCCAATGGGCGGGCATGGGCCTACGGCTGCTGAACGGCTCACCCGTCTTCACCGAGCGGATGGCCGCCTGCGAACAGGCCCTCTCCCCCTTCGTCGACTGGACACTCACCGATATCCTCCACCGGCCCGCCGACGACCCCGTATGGCAGCGCGCCGACATCGTCCAGCCCGCCCTGTTCTCGATCATGGTGTCCCTGGCCGCGCTCTGGCGCTCCTACGGCATCGAACCGGACGCCGTCCTCGGCCACTCCCAGGGCGAG
Source organism: Streptomyces sp. NPDC059679 (assembly GCF_042734105.1). Lineage (NCBI taxonomy): Bacteria > Bacillati > Actinomycetota > Actinomycetes > Kitasatosporales > Streptomycetaceae > Streptomyces > Streptomyces sp. NPDC059679. The sequence continues at coordinate 35,594 of NZ_JBHWES010000012.1, forward strand.
ATCGCCGCGGCCCACGTCTGCGGCGCCCTGACGCTCCACGACGCGGCCAAGGTCATCGCCCTGCGCAGCCAGGCCCTCCAGGCCGTACGGGGCGCCGGGGGCATGGCCTCCGTGCCCCTGCCCGCGGACCAGGTCACCGAGGATCTGCACACCCACTGGCCCGACCGGCTATGGGTGGCCGGCATCAACTCCCCCACGGCAACGGTCATCTCGGGGAACACCGACGCACTCGACGAAGCGCTCGACCACTACCACGCCCACGACGTACGGGCGAAACGCATCCCGGTCGACTACGCCTCCCACTGCCCCCATATGGACGCCGTGGCCGAGCGGCTGCCCGACTTGCTGGACGGCATCGCCCCGCGCGCCACCGACATCCCCTTCTACTCCACCGTCGACGGCCGATGGGCCGAGCCGACCGAACTCGACGCCGACTACTGGTACCGCAACCTCCGCGGCCCCGTACGGTTCGCCGACGCCGTCCACGCCCTCACCGAGACCGACCACCACACCTATATCGAAGTCAGCCCACACCCCACGCTCATCCCCGCCATCACGGCCACCACCGAGACCACCGACCACACCACCACCGTCATCGCCTCGCTCCATCGCGACCACGACGACACCCACCACATCCTCGCCGGCCTCGCCCAGGCCCACATCCACGGCCACACCATCGACTGGCGCCACCACTACCAGCCCCTGCGCCCCACCCCACCCCACATCGACCTCCCCACCTACCCCTTCCAACACCACCACTACTGGCTCCACGACTCCGCCGAGGACAAGGCGGCGGGTACGGACCTCGCCGCGGGACGCTTCTGGGAGGCGGTCGAGGGCGAGGACACCAACGCCGTCGCCGCGCTCCTCGATGTCGAGCCGGGCACCTCGCTGGACGCGCTGCTACCGGCCCTGTCCGCCTGGCACGGTCGCCGTCGCGACCAGGCCATCACCGACACCTGGTGTTACCGCGACGTCTGGAAGCCGGTCGACCTCGCCGCCGCCGACCCCCGGCCGTCCGGCCGATGGCTTGTCGCGATCTCCGCCGGGCTGACCGATCACCCCCACGTCAGTGCCGTCCTGACCGCGCTGGAACGCCAGGGGCTGCCCATCGCCACCCTCGTCCTCGACGGCACGCACACCGAACTCCCCCTGCTGGAGCGGCACCTCACACAGGCGATCGCGAGCGATGGGCCGGCCATCGGCGGTGTGCTCTCGCTGCTCGCCCTCGACGAGGCACCGCATCCGGGCCACCCCGAGGTGCCCGTCGGCGCCGCCCTCACCCTCACTCTGATCCAGGCGCTCATCGCACGCGAGGACATCGCGCCACGGCTGTGGCTGGCCACCCACGAGGCCGTCGCCACCTCGTCCGCCGATACGCTCGATCACCCCCTCCAGGCGATGGTCTGGGGGCTGGGACGCACCGCCGCCCTTGAACACCCCGATCTGTGGGGCGGACTCATCGACCTTCCGGACACGCTCACCGAGCGGGTCCTCCGCGGCCTCGTCACGGCGCTGACCACCTGTCACGACGAGGACGAACTCGCGCTGCGCGCCACCGGCCCGCGCACCCGGCGCCTGGTCCGGACACCGTCCACCGCCGCAGCGGAGGAGGACCGGCCGTGGACGCCCCGTGGCACCGTCCTCATCACCGGCGGCACCGGGGCCCTCGGCTCCCGCGTCGCCCACCGCATCGCCGAACGCCACCCCGACTGCCATCTGCTGCTGGTGAGTCGGCGAGGGCCCAGCGCCCCCGGCGCCACCGCGCTCCGTGACCGGCTCATCGAACTCGGCGCCACCGTGACCCTCGCCGCATGTGACACGGCCGACCCCGGCGCGCTCGCGGATCTCCTCGCCGATGTCCCCTCGGACCGCCCCCTCACCGCGGTCGTCCACACCGCGGGCGTCCTCGACGACAGCACCCTCGCCGCACAGACCCCGGACCACCTCGCCTCCGTTCTGGGGCCCAAGTCCCACGCCGCACACCATCTGCACGCCCTCGCGCGGCACCACCCCCTCGACGCGTTCGTCCTCTTCTCGTCCGTCGCGGCGCCCTTCGGCGCCGCGGGCCAGGCCAACTACGCGGCCGCCAACGCCTACCTCGACGCCCTCGCGCAGCACCGAAGGGCCCGGGGTCTTGCCGCCACCTCCATCGCCTGGGGCAACTGGGACGGCGACGGGCTCGCGAACACACAGTCCGCGCAGACGTACCTGCGCAACCGCGGCTTTCCTCCCATGCCGCCACGCCTGGCGCTGGCCGCTCTGGAGCGCGCCGTCGTCTCGCCCCACGCCCAGCTCGTCGTCGCCGATGTCGACTGGAAGAAGCTCACGCCGGCGCCGCACACCCGCGACATCCCGGGGAGCCGCCGCCCGGCCCCGGCCGCCACCGACGGCGCGGACGAGGCGGCCGACACCACCGCGAGCCTCCGTGCCCGCCTGGCGGGTCAGAGCCCGGCCGAGCGGCACCAGACGCTCCTCGACCTCATCAGCTCGCACACGGCCGCCGTCCTCGGGCACGCCGCGCCCCAGGCAATCCCCACGGACCGGGCCTTCCGCGACCTGGGGTTCACCTCGCTGACGGCCATCGAGCTCCGCAACCGCCTCGCGGCGGTTACCGGGCTCCGCCTGCCGACCACCGTCGCCTTCGACCGTCCGACGCCGGACAAGCTCGCGGCGGACCTGCTGGCGCGGTGCGCGCCGACGGGCCCGGACGTCACCGGGGTGACGGCCGACGCGAGCGGCGGTTCGTCCGCTACGGCACATGGCGCACCGGATCCCGCCGAACCCATCGCCATCGTCGGCTGGGCCTGCCGCTATCCCGGCGGGATCGGCTCCCCCGAGGACCTGTGGGAGTTCATCACCGCGCACCGGGACGCCGTCGGGGACTTCCCGACCGACCGGGGCTGGGACCTGGCGAGGCTCTTCGACCCCGATCCGGACCGGCCGGGCACCTCGTACAGCCGACAGGGCGCCTTCCTCCACGACGCGGGCGACTTCGACCCGGAGTTCTTCGGGATCAGCCCACGGGAGGCCACGGCGACGGACCCCCAGCAACGGCTGCTCCTGGAGACGTCCTGGGAAGCCCTCGAACGAGCCGGGATCAACCCCCACGACCTCCAGGGCAGTCCGACGGGCGTCTTCACCGGCAGCAACGCGCAGGACTTCAGCGCGCGGCTGCGGCAGACGCCGTCCGAACTGGCGGAGGTGTGCGAGGGCTACGCGCTGACGGGCAGCAACAACAGCGTCGCCTCGGGGCGTGTCTCGTACGCGCTCGGCCTGGAGGGCCCGGCGGTCAGCATCGACACCGCCTGCTCGTCCTCGCTCGTGGCGCTCCATCTGGCCTGCCAGTCGCTCCGGGCCGGTGAATGCTCACTGGCCCTGGCGGGCGGCGTCACGGTCATGATGACTCCGTTCAACTTCGTGGAGTTCTCCCGTCAGCGGGGCCTGGCGGCGGACGGCAGGTGCAAGGCGTTCTCCGCCGCGGCCGACGGCACCGGCTGGGGCGAGGGCGTGGGCATGGTGGTGGTGGAGCGGCTGTCGGACGCGCGGCGCAACGGCCATCGTGTGCTGGCTCTCGTACGCGGCAGCGCCGTCAACCAGGACGGTGCCAGCAATGGGCTGACCGCCCCCAACGGCCCCTCGCAGCAGCGGGTCATCCGGGCCGCCCTGGCCGCCGCCGGGGTCACCGCGGCCGAAGTGGACGCGGTCGAGGCGCATGGCACGGGGACGACGCTCGGCGATCCGATCGAGGCCCAGGCCCTGCTCGCCACCTACGGACAGGGGCGGCCGGCGGACCGGGCGCTGTGGCTCGGTACGGTCAAGTCCAACATCGGGCACGCCCAGTCGGCCGCCGGTATCGCCGGGGTCATCAAGACGGTGCTGGCCCTGCGGCACGGGATGCTGCCGCGCACGCTGCATGTGTCCGAGCCGTCGCCGCATGTGGACTGGTCGGCGGGTGCGGTGCGGCTGCTGACCGAGGACCAGCCGTGGCCGGACACCGGGCGCCCCCGGCGGGCTGGGGTGTCGTCCTTCGGCGTGAGCGGCACCAATGCCCATGTGATCCTGGAACAGGCGCCGCGGCCGGAGCCGGACCCGGCACCGACAGCCCCCGTGCCCTCCCTGCTCCCCTGGCCCATTTCCGCCAGGTCGGAGGCGGCCCTGCGGGCCCAGGCCGGGAAGTTGCGGGCGTATACGGCCGAGCACCCGGATGTCGACCCCGCCGACGTGGGGTACTCCCTCGCGCGCGGACGGGCCACCTTCGAGCACCGGGCCGTGCTCCTCGGCACCGGCCACGACGACTTCCGGCACGCCCTGGACGCCCTGGTGTCGGGCGCGCCCGATGGCACGGTCGTCCAGGGCGTGGCGGCGGGACGACAGGGCAAGGTCGCCTTTGTGTGCTCGGGGCAGGGCACTCAGCGCCCCGGCATGGGGTGCGGGTTGTACCGCTCGTCCGCGGCGTTCGCCGAGGCGCTGGAGGAGGTGTGCGCCCATCTGGACCCGCATCTGGAACACCCTCTGATGGAGGTGATGTTCGCCGACGAGAAGAGCGATACGTCGGCGCTGCTGCACCGGACCGCCTACGCCCAACCGGCCCTCTTCGCCCTCCAGACCGCGCTGCACCGCATGGTCACCGAGGAGTTCGGGCTCACCCCCGACTATCTGGCCGGGCACTCCCTGGGCGAGCTGACCGCCGCCCATCTGGCGGGCATCCTCAGCCTGCCCGACGCCGCGGCGCTGGTGGCGGCCCGCGCCCGCGCCATGCGGGACCTTCCGGCGGCCGGAGCCATGGTCGCCGTCGAGGCCACCGAGGCGGAGCTGCGGCCCCGCCTCGCCGAGTTGGCGGACCGGGTCGACATCGCCGCGATCAACACCCCCGCGTCCCTGGTCATCACCGGCGACCATGACGCCGTGCACCAGGTCGCCGACGGCTTCCGCGCGCAGGGCAGGAAGGTCACCCCCCTCCAGGTCAGCGGCGCCTTCCACTCCCCTCATATGGAGCCCCTGCTCGGCGAGATCGGGCGCACCGCCGACACCCTGACCTACCACCAATCCCACACTCCCCTCGTCACCGCGTCGGCGGACGGCGACGACACACCCGACCCCGGCACGGCCGCGTTCTGGCCTCTCCAGGCCCGGCGTACCGTCCACTACGCGCGGGCCGTGGAGCGGCTGCACGCCCGCGGTGTGACCACGTTCCTGGAACTCGGCCCCGACGCCACCCTCACCGCCCTCGTCCACCACAACCTCGCCGCGCACGATCCCGTGGCCGTCTTCCTGCTCCATCCGGAGCGGGGCGAGAGGCACAGCGTCCTCGGCGCGCTCGCCACGGTCCACGCCCACAGCCGCCCCATCGACTGGACGCGCCACTACGTCGCACGGCCGCGGCCGACGCCACACCAGATCGACGTGCCCACCTATGCCTTCCGGCACCGGCGCTACTGGCTGCCCGCCCCGGCGGCGGCCGGCGATGTGACGGCCGCCGGGCTCGACGCGCCGGAGCACCCGCTGATCGGCGCCGCCGTGGGGCTCGCGGAAGGCGATGGCTGTCTGCTGACCGGCAGGATCTCGCCGCGTACCCACCCCTGGCTGGCCGACCACGTCATCGCCGGCACCACTCTGCTGCCGGGCACCGCGTTCGTGGAGCTGGCGCTGCGGGCCGGGGCGTACGTGGACTGCGACCGTGTGGAGGAGCTGACCCTGCACGCGCCGCTGCCGCTGCCCGCCGACGGCGAGGTGGTGCTGCAGGTGGCGGTGGGGGCGGCCGACGAGTCCGGCCGCCGTGGGCTGAGCATCCACGCCCGGCCGACAGACGACTGCACGTGGACACGGCACGCCATCGGCACGCTGGCGACGGCCCACGACGTCAGCCTCGACGATGGCACGGGGCACAATGGCCACGCCCCCGAGGGCGACGAGCCGTTCGGGTCATGGGCCACGGCCTGGCCGCCGGCCGGCGCCGAGTCCTTGGACGTCACCGGGGTCTACGACCGGTTCGCCGAGGCCGAGTTCGAGTACGGGGAGGCCTTCCAAGGGCTGGCCGCGGCATGGCGGCACGGCGACGAGACGCTGGCCGAGGTCCGCCTCCCCGACCAACTGGCCGGTGACGCAACCCGCTTCGGGCTGCACCCCGCGCTCCTCGACGCGGCCCTGCAGACCATGTGGCTGGTGGAGCCCGACGGCACACGGCCGACGGGTGGCCTGGGCGGCCCGGATCAGGGCCTGCCGTTCGCCTGGCAAGGGGTCTCGCTGCGTACGGCGGGACCGTCGGCCCTGCGGGTACGACTGCGAAGGCTCCGTCCTGACACCGTGGCCGTCGCCGTGTCCGACGCGGCCGGCCGGCCGGTCGTGTCGGTGGAGTCGCTGACGCTGAGCCCGGTGCCACGAGGCGCCTTGCACGGGGCCGAGGCGGCGGTGCGCACCTCGTTGTACGGCCTGGACTGGACGGATGTGCCGCTGCCGACGCCGCCCCCGGCCCTGCCCCGGTGTGCGCTGACCGGAACGGACGCCCTCGGCCTGGCACCCGTGCTCGACGGCGTGGAGCGATACGCGGACCTGGAGGAGCTGTTGCGCTCCGTGGCGGCGGGCGCCCCCGTCCCGGACCTCGTCATCGCGGCCTGCCACGAAGCCCCGGGAGCCGACAGCGCAAGCCAACAGGCACAGACGGTGCGCACGAGAACCGGCCAGGTGCTGGAGCTGCTTCAGCGATGGCTCGGCGAGGACGGGCTCGCCGACGCACACCTGGTGCTGCTCACCTCCGGCGCGGTCGCCACCAGGCCGGGCGAGCCGGTACGGGATCTGGCGGGGGCGGCGGTCTGGGGGCTGGTGCGCTCCGGCCAGTCGGAGCATCCGGGCAGCTTCACCGTGGTGGACATGGACGGCGCCCAGGAGTCCCGCGCGGCGCTGCTCGGCGCGCTCGGGCTCGGCTCGCTCGGCCTCGGCGAGCCGCAGCTGGCGGTCCGCGGCGGCCGGGCGCTGGCCCCGCGCCTGGTGCGCCCGGGCGACGGCGCCGACGACAGCGGTCTGGCCCTGCCGCGGGGGCCGGAAGGCTGGCGGTTGGAGTGCCCCGGCGCGGGCAGCCTGGACGGGTTGACGGCGACCGCGTCCCCGGCCGCGGCGGTGCCGCTCGGCCCGGGCGAGGTACGGGTCGCGGTGCGGGCCGCGGGGCTGAACTTCCGCGATGTGCTGATCGCGCTGGGCGTGGTGCCCGGGCGGACGGCGCTGGGCAGTGAGGGGGCGGGGATCGTCCTCGAGGTCGGGGCGGAGGTCCGCGAGCTCGCCCCCGGGGACCGGGTGATGGGCATCTTCCCCGAGGCGTTCGGCCCGGTCGCCGTGGCCGAGCGGGCGACCCTGGCGCGGATCCCCGACGGCTGGTCGTTCGCCCAGGCCGCGTCGGTCCCGATCGTGTTCGCCACCGCCTACCACGGCTTGGTCGACCTGGCGCGTCTGCAGCCGGGGGAATCGGTGCTGATCCATGCCGCGGCCGGCGGGGTGGGCATGGCCGCCGTACAACTGGCGCGCCATCTGGGCGCCGAGGTGTACGCCACCGCCGGCCCCGGCAAGTGGCACATCCTGCGCGCCCAGGGCATCGACGACGCCCATCTGGCCTCGTCGCGCACGCTGGAGTTCGAGCAGCGCTTCGCGGCGACCCACGGCGGGCGCGGGATCGATGTCGTCCTGGACTGCCTGGCCCATGAGTTCGTCGACGCCTCACTGCGCCTGGTGGCGCGTGACGGAGGCCGGTTCCTGGAGATGGGCAAGAGCGATATCCGCGACCCGCGGCAGGTGGCACTGGACCATCCGGGCGTGCTCTACCGGGCGTTCGACCTGCTGGAGGCCGGGCCGGAGCGGGTCGGGCAGATCCTGCGCACCGTACTGGACCTGTTCGAGCGCGGCGTCCTGGCGCCCCTGCCGAGGACCTGCTGGGACATCCGGCAGGCGGAGCACGCCTTCCGCCATCTGCAACAAGGCCGCCACATCGGAAAGAACGTGCTCACCGTCCCGGCCGGCTGGAACGCCGAGGACACCGTGCTGATCACCGGCGGTACGGGCACCCTGGGCGCCGCCCTCGCCCGCCATCTGGCGGGCACCGGGCGCGCCCGACATCTGCTGCTGACGGGTCGGCGCGGCCCCGACGCCCCGGGCGCCGAGGAGCTGCGGCGGGAGCTGACCGAGCTGGGCGCGCGGGTCACCATCGCCGCCTGCGATCTCGGCGACCGGGCGGCTGTCGCCCGGCTCCTTGGGGCGATCCCGGCCGAGCGACCGCTGACCGCCGTCATCCACGCGGCGGGGGTCGTCGACGATGCCACCCTCGGATCGCTCACCCCCCGCCACCTGGACGCCGCCCTGGCCGCCAAGGCCGACGCCGCCTGGCATCTGCACGCCCTCACCCGCCACGCCGACGTGGCCGCGTTCGTCCTCTTCTCCTCAGTCGCCGGTCTGCTCGGCTCGCCCGGGCAGGGCAACTACGCCGCGGCCAACGCCTTCTTGGACGCGCTCGCCCACCACCGACGCGGTTCGGGCCTTCCGGCGGTGTCGCTGGCGTGGGGGCTGTGGGAGCAGAGCAGCGGTATGACCGGGCACCTGGACCAGGCCGACCGCGCCCGGCTGGCCCGGCTCGGCATCAGCCCACTCACGACCGGGCAGGCGCTCGACCTCTTCGACGCGGCCCTCGGCCACCACCGCCCCGTCCTCGTCCCCGCCCGCCTCGACACCCCGGATCCGCACCCCGGTTCGTCGACCGTGCCGCCCCTGTACCGGGGCCTGGTCGGATCCAGGACACGGCGAACACGCCCCGTGTCCGCCACCACCGGGCCGTCCCCCCTGCATACCCGCCTCGACGGTCACGGCCCGGCCGAGCAGCACGAGATCCTGCTCTCGCTGGTCCGCTCGCACGCCGCCCTCGTGCTGGGCCGCGACGATCCGGACACCGTCCATCCCGGTGCGCACTTCCGCGGCCTGGGCTTCGACTCCCTGACCGCAGTGGAGCTCCGCAACCGGCTCAACGCCGCCACCGGTCTCCGGCTGTCCACCACCCTCGTCTTCGACCACCCCACGCCCGACGAACTCGCCCGTCACGTCGGGGAGCAGGTGCTGGGCGGCGGCGAAGCGGCGCGGGTGGCCCCGGTGCTGGCCGAGCTCGACAGGCTGGAAGCGGCGCTGTCCCGGGTGGACGGGGACGATCCGGTCCGGGCGCGGGTGACGGCCCGGTTGCAGGCCCTTCTCCTGAAGTGGAACGAGTCCGACGGTCCGGCGGCAGGCGGTGACGGCGAGGGCGAGGGCAGGCTGGCGTCCGCCACGGCCGCCGAGGTGCTGGATTTCATCAGAAACGACCTCGGTCTCTCCTGAACGACGAAACGCTCGAAGCCAGGGACGAACGACTGGAGTGCCATGACCACCGCATCGCAGAACATCTCCCCCGACCACGTGGCCGACTACTACGACCGTCTCACCGACCTGATCGGAGAGGCGGCGGGCGGCAACCTCCACTTCGGCTACTGGCCGCATCCGCACGACGGAAGCTCCCTCGGAGTCGCCGCCGACCGGCTGACCGACCACCTCATCGGCAAACTCGGCGACATCGCGGGCCGCCGGGTGCTGGACGTGGGCTGCGGCTCCGGCAGGCCGACCGTACGGCTGGCGCGGAGCGGGCCGGCCGAGGTCGTCGGCGTTACCGTCAGCCCCGTACAGATCGAGCGGGCGACAGCGCTCGCCGAGCGGGAGGGGGTCGCCGACCGGGTGCGATTCGTCCGCGCCGACGCCATGACGCTGCCGTTCCCCGACGCCTCGTTCGATGCCGTATGGGCGCTGGAGTGCATGTTCCATATGCCCAGCCCGGCGCAGGTGCTGGGGGAGATCGCTCGGGTGCTCCGCCCCGGCGGACGGCTCGCCGTCATGGACGTCGTGCTGCGGGAGCCGGTCGCGAGGCGGGACCGCGGCGCCGTCGAGCGCGGCCGCTCGATGTTCGCGGTCCCGGCCCATATCGAGTTGGTGGAGTACCCCCGGCTGATCCTCGGCGCGGGCCTGCGGCTGGAGGAGCTGGCCGACCTGGGCGACGACATCATCCGCCCGTCCATGGATGCCCTGGGCGGTGCCGTCGTCGCCAACTCCGCCGCCTACGCGGCGGCCTTCGGCGTCGACACCGAGCGGTTCGACACGCTCGTGGCGGAGTGGGCGCGGATGAACTCGTCGCTCAAGCTCGGCTATGTGGTCCTGACCGCCAAGCGCCCCGAGTGTCCGGCCGGGGGCTGATCACCGCACGGTCATCCGGCGTTGAAGCGGTACGAGCCGGCCCGGGCCCGATAGACCTTGTAGGGGGCTCCCCCCGAGGTGTCGTCGCGGACGAAGGCGACCCCCCGGGGCGCGGTGACGGGCTTGTTCCGGGTGGGGACCCAGATCTCGGCGTCGGTGTTGTGCGGGATCGTGACCGCGAGGTCGATCCTGCCGTCCGGCAGGCGCCGCCACCGCGAGGACACCGTTCCGCGTACGGTGTCGATGGAGGCGCTGACGTGATCGAGCGTCGCGGGCGCCAGATCGGTGTCCTGCGTGTCCTTGGGGACGCGGCTGTTGACCGCGACTGACGGTATGTACGGGCGGATGCGCAGCGACGCGTAGGCGGTGGCGGTCGGCTTGATACCGGCCAGGCTCTGGTAGAACCAGGTGGCCACGTTGGAGCGGTAGTGGTGGTTTACCGAGAGCCGGTCGGTCCACTGTTCCCACAGCGAGGTGGCGCCCTTGGCGATCTGGTGGACGTAGCCGGGCGTGCCGGTCTGGGTGACGGCCCCCAGCGCGATGTCCGTGTAGCCGTGCTCGCTGAGGATGTTGAACTCGTAGCGCGATCCGTACATGTCGTTCTGGATGTGGTGGTCCGCTGCCACGATCCGGTCTGCGAGCAGTTTCGCGAGGGCCTTCCTGTTCTCGGCGAGCGTCTTCGTACCGGCCAGATAGCGCGGGTCATCGGGGTGCAGGTCCGAGCCGGGCACCAGGTCGAAGGCGATGGCCAGGGCGTTCTCGCTGGAGATGCTGCCTTGGGTGAAGTGTCCCGAGGAGGTGTCCCAGTAGTTGGCGATGAACGCTCTGCGCAGGGTGCGCGCCAGCTTCGCGTAGTGTGCGGCGCGCTCGGTGCGGCCGAGCCGGGTGCCCACCTCGTCCATGTAGTCACAGAAGTGGATGTAGAAGGCGAGGCTGATGACGGCGTTGCTGCCGGGGGGCTCGGCGCCGGAGTAGGCGCCGAGGGAGGCTTCGAATATGTAGTGGTTCTCGGCGGTGAACAGCGTCTCGTAGTACTTGAGAAGGGTGTCCTGGTGGTCGTAGAGCTCGGCGAACAGGCTGCTGTTGCCGTAGTACGCGTACAGCTCCCTCGGGATGACGAAGTACGCCGAGTCCCAGGCCGGCACCGCCTTCCACGCGGCGCTCCAGCCGGGGGTGTGGTCGTAGCCGTAGCCGCCCTTGGCGACGGGCACGAACATGGGCAGCTGGCCGGTGGAGATCTGGGTGTCGGGGAAGTGGCGCAGGTAGTTGGTGAGGACGGCGTTCACGTCCCAGGTGAGGGACTGCGATTCGGAGCTGGCCATGGCGTCGCCGGTCCAGCCGTTCTTCTCCCGTGAGGGGGTGTCGGTGGGCTTTTGGACCAGGTTGTTCTGCTCGGCCCACTCCAGATTGCGCTGGAGGCGGTTGAGCAGGGCGTTGTCCGTGGTGAACGTGCCGGTGCGGGCAAAGCCGGAGCGGGCGACGTCGACGGTCAGTACGTCCGCGTCCCGCTTGAGGTCGGGTGTCCGGCCGAGGACGGTTTCGAGGTTCCTCACCTCCAGGTAGCGGAGGCCGAAGTGGCTGAACCGCTGTTCCCAGATCTGCGCCGGCCGCCTGCCGACGGTGTAGTAGTGCGTCTGGAGGTTGGCGTCGTGCTGGAAGTTCTCCTCCTCGACCGACAGCGGGGAGCCGGTGCTGCCGTCGCCGCCCGAGATGCGGTTGCCCCCGCGGATCCGCAGGGTGATGCCCTCCTTGTCGGGGCGTACATCGGTGAGGGACAGCCGGACGAAGCCCGTCAGGATCTGGCCGTAGTCCAGGACCCAGACGCCCGAGCCGGGCGCGGTCTCGGTGAGCGAGACCGGGCGCAGCGTCTGGTTGACCAGGACCGGTTCCGCCTCGTGGGCCCGTAGGACGGCCGGTTTGAAACCCTCGGGGACAGTGGTGGCGGGCAGCGCTCCGTGGTGCTTCGGTGCGGGGCCGGAGCAGCTGCCCGGCGGGATCAGCGCGGTGGCCGGACGCCACTGACCGCCGGCGCGGTAGCCGACGGAGCGCCAGTCACCGAGCTGGTCCGCGCGCCGGGCGTCGTACTTCTCGCCCGAGTAGACGGAGTCGAACGTCGTGGGCCCGTCCGCGGTGAGCCAGTCCCGGTCGGTGACGAGCGTGGTGGCCGAGCCGTCCGTGTACGACACGACGAGCTTCGCACGTAGGCGCGGCGGGCCGGCGTAGGGGGCGAGCTGCCAGTACCACTCCTGCGGCGTGGTCACTCCGTACCAGCCGCGGCCGAGTTCGGCGGCGAGTACGTTGTCCCGGCCGGCCCGGAGCAGCGCGGTGACGTCGAAGGTGTCGTAGAGCACCGTACGGTCGTAGGTGCTCTGGTCGGTGAGCAGCCGGGGGACGTTGGTCCGGTCCCCGGCCGGCTGCTTGCCGTCCACGGTGATCGGGTCGCCGTTGACGGTGCAGGTGACGTTGCCCGCGGCGCTCAGGTGGAGGCGTGCCTTGGCGATGCGCCGGCCGCGGGGCAGGGTGAACGCGCGGCGCAGCACCGGTGCCGGGTTGGCGATGGGCAGCATGGCGTTCTTGGCCGGGATGTAGGGGTTCTTGGGCGGGAAGGTCAGGCCGTCGAGGGTGCCGATGCCGCTCTCGAACGGGTTGGCGCCGGTGGTGAGGTCGGCGGAGAAGTCGGGGGCGCCGGTGCCCGTCACCGTGACGCTGCGGACGGTGGCGGAGGTGGCGCCGCCGAAGCCGAAGCTGCCATGGCGGCGGATCTGGTCCATCGCGAGCGTGCGGCGGTCCACCTCGACGCCGCCCACCTCCGTGATCACGGTGAGCCCGCGGACCGTGACCTTCACGGTGTGGTCGCGGGAGGCCCAGGTGTCCTTCGTCAGCCCGGTCGAGGCGGGGAGGGTGACCGTGCCGACCGGGACGCCGCGGGTGCCGGCGGTGGTGGGGTTGATCTCGCTCTGCGGGTCGTAGAAGTCGACGCCCCAGTTGGGCTCGGATGTGCCGTCGTCCACCCAGGTGTTGCCGGCGTAGTGGCTGGTCTTCATGGTCAGCTGCATGTCGTCGCCGCTCTGGCGGATGGTCCAGTCGAGTCCTTCGCCCCAGGTCTTGCCGATGGGTTCGGCGCGCAGCAGCAGGGACAGCCCGCTCGCCGGGTCCGTGCCGCCGCGGAAGACGACGGTGGCGGTCAGGTCCTTCCAGTCGTGGTCCTGCGGCTGGCGTCCGCCGATCCACAGCGCGCCCGACCAGTCCTTCTCGCCCTTCAGCAGGCCGGTCTCCCACCTCGCGGGCTCGCTCCAGCGGCCGGGCGTGCCCTTCTCGTCCCAGGTCCGCACCCGCCAGAAGTACGGCTGCTCCGACCGCAGCGCGCCACCGCCGTAGGCCACGTCGACACTGTGCGGGCTTGCGACCTTGCCGCTGTGCCAGACGTCCGCCCGGCCGGGTGCGGTCCCGACCTGGATCTCGTACGCGGTCTGCCGGTCCACCAGGGGCACCCAGCCGAACCTCGGCGCCGTCTGTGTCCCCAGGGGTTGGATCCGGGAGTTGATCTGCAGATCCACGGGCGCGGAGCCGTGTCCGCCGGTTGTCGTCGCGCTCGCCGCCCGGGCGCTGGGTGCGGTGGCGAGCGGGAGGGAGCCCCCGGCTGCTGCCGCCGTCATGATGCCGAGCATGTGTCGACGGCTCAGCGCGCTTCTGTTCTCCTCGGGCACGGCTCAGTTCCTTTCAGGGTTGCGCAACACCAACCTTTACCAGCTGGTTGTTTTTCGCTGGGACGTTAAGCCCGCGCCACGAGCGCCGGAAAGAGTACGATCAATGTTCGTAATCAGAGCGTTATCCATCGACCGCCCACGACACGGCCCGACAAATACTTACCGTATGGTAGGTTTTGGTGCTCGGCTTCGTCGAGGAGAGTGGGCACACCGTGAGTGAGGCCAAAGTGCGTGGGCCGTACGCCAAGACGCCGGCCCGCAGAGCGGAGATCGTACGGGCGGCGCGCGACAGTTTCGCCGAGAACGGCTACGCCAAGGCCTCCCTGCGCGATATCGCGGAACGGGCCGGGATCACCCACGCCGGCCTCCTCCACCACTTCCGCAACAAGGACGAGCTCCTTGCCGAGGTGCTTGCCGAGCGCGACTCCGAGGAGTGGCAGCACGGCCTCACGCAGGTCGACAGCCTCGACCAGCTCACGCCCTACCTCGGCGAGCTCATCCGCCACCACCAGAAGGCACCCGAGCTGATGCGCCTGTGGATCGAGCTCGCCGCCGCGGCCTCACGCTCGGACCACCCCGCCCACGACTACTTCGTCGAGCGCTATGAGCGCGGGCGGGCGCAGTTCGCCGAGGGGTTGCAGGACGGAGTGGCCCGCGGCCGGCTGCGCGAGGACCTGAGCCCCGAGAGCGCCGCGATCCTCTTCCACGCCGTGCTCAACGGGCTCCAACTGCAGTGGGTACTCGACCAGGACCTCGATATCGTCGGCCCCGTCACCGACTTCGTACGGCTGCTCTTCGGCCACGATCGCACCGACGAGTGAGCGTTCAGGCCGACGGCTGAGCACTCAGGCCGCCCCCGGCGGCGGCCCACTGGTCCCCCGCACCACGAGCTTGGGATCCAACACCGCCTCCCGCGGCTCCAGTTCCGGGTTCTCGAGCCGCTCCACAGCGAACCCGACCGCGTACTCGGCCATCAGCACCGCGTCCTGACGGACGGTCGTCAGCCCTATCGGCATGAGATGCGAGAGGTGGCTGTCGTCGTAGCCGACGACCGAGATGTCCCGCGGGACCTCGACGCCACCCCGCGCCAGGGCCATCCACACCCCCATGGCACACCGGTCGTTGCCCGCGAGGACCGCCGTCGGAAGGGGCAGGCCCCGGTCGCGCTCCGCCAGGAGCAGTTGGCCGGCCTCGATACCGGACTGCTCTGTGTGCTCACCGGGGATCACCCGGATCTCCCGCTCCAGTCCGTGCCGGCGCATCGCCGCACGGTAGGAGCGCCGCCGCTCGGCCGACCCGGGCCCCCGGCCGCCGTCGATGTGCACGATCGCCCGGTGGCCGAGTTCGACCAGGTGGTCCATGGCCTGCCGGACCCCCTTGGCCTCGGCGCTGTGCACGAAGTCCACGCGGGCGCGCGGCACTCGGCGGCCGACCGACACCGTGACGGCGCGCTGCCGGAGTTCATCGAGATAGCCGGGGAGCGCATCGGAGCCGAGCAGGATCAGCGCCTCGCAGCGGTGGCCGAGCAACGCCTCGACCGCCCTGGCCTCGCTCCGCCCCTCGGCCGCCGCGGAGAGCAGCACGTCATAGCCAAGGCGCTCGGCCTCGGGGTAGATCCCCTCGATGAGGTCGCTGTGGAAGGTCTGATGCACCGTGAACATCACGCCGAGCGTGCGGCTGCGGCCACGGGCCAGCAGCCGGGCCGCACTGTCGGGGCGGTAGCCGATCTCATCGGCCACCCGTAGCACCCGCTCGCGGGTCTCCTGGCTCGCCCCCGGCTGATTGCGGAACACGATCGAGACCAGCGCACGGGACACTCCGGCCCTGTCGGCGACATCGGCCATCGTGGGCCGCTGCCTGCCCGCCGCATCCACCACTGATCCCACCCGATCTCCCACCACCCTCGACGGAGCCCACCCTAGGACAGCATCGAAATCCTCCGGCAACAAGCTATTGACATGACATTCGGACAGAGGTCATCGTACTCGCACTAGAGCGCGCTAGTAGAGCGCAACAGCAACCTCTTTCCTGACCATTTCCCCGGATCTCCGGAGCGAAGGGAAACCAGCGTCATGCCGTTCGAAGTGCTGACCATGGGCCGCATCGGAGTGGATGTGTATCCGCTCCAAACGGGCGTGGGGCCGGCCGAGGTCACCTCGTTCGGCAAGTACCTCGGCGGCAGTCCGGCCAATGTCGCGGTGGCCGCCGCCCGGTACGGGCGCACCTCGGCCGTGATCACCAAGACGGGCGCGGACCCGTTCGGGGACTTCGTCCGCACGGCCCTGGACGGATACGGCGTCAACACCCGCTTCGTCGGTGCGTCGGATATCGCGCCGACCCCCGTGACCTTCTGCGAGATCTTCCCGCCGGACGACTTCCCGCTCTACTTCTACCGGCTGCCCAAGCCACCCGACCTGGACATCCGGCCCGAGGAGCTGGACCTGGCAGCGGTGCGCGACGCCCGGATCTTCTGGATGACCGGCACCGGGCTGAGCGAGGAGCCGAGCCGTACGGCCACCCTTGCCGTGCTCGAGCACCGGGCGAAGGCGGGCACGACGGTGTTCGACCTCGACTGGCGGCCCATGTTTTGGAAGAACGCAGCTTGGCAGACCACAGCCCGGAAGAGCGTGGCCGGGGGTGACCCCGCCGAGGCCCGTGCGTACTACGCGAAGGCCCTGCGCCACACCACCGTCGCCGTCGGCAATCTCGACGAATGCGAGGTGGCGACCGGCGAGCGCGAGCCGTACGCCGCCGCGAAGGCGCTGCTGGCCGCCGGGGTGAAGCTGCGGCGCGAAGAACCACGCCGTCGTCCTGCCCGACGCCGACCTGGAGTTCGCCGCCAACCACATCACCGCGGGCGCCTACGGCTCGGCCGGCGAACGCTGCATGGCCCTGTCCGTGGCGGTCGCGGTCGGCACCGCGGCCGACGGGCTGGTGGAGGTGCTGGAGCGCAAGGCCCGGGAGGTGAAGGTCGGCCCAGGGGACGCCCCGGCCACCGAGATGGGGCCGCTGGTCACCAAGACCGACCAGGAGCGCGTCGAGAACGCCGTCGGCACCGCCGCCACACAGGGCGCCACTGTCGTCGTGGACGGCCGCGGGCTGAAGGTCGACGGCCACGAGGAGGGTTTCTTCACCGGCCCGTCCCTCCTCGACCACGTCACCGCCGAGATGGACGCCTACCAGGAAGAGCTGTTCGGTCCCGTCCTGGCGATCGTCCGGGTGGACACCCTCGACGAGGCGATCGAGCTGATCAACGCCAATCCGTGCGGCAACGGCACCGCCCTGTTCACTGGCTCCGGTGAGGCCGCCCGCCGCTTCCAGCGCAAGGTCAGGGTCGGCATGATCGGCATCAACGTGCCGGTACCGGTGCCGATGTCGTACTACTCCTTCGGCGGCTGGAAGGACTCCCTCATCGGCGACTCCCCCGTCCACGGCCCCGAAGGCATCCGCTTCTACCCCCGCCCCAAGGTCGTCACCACCCGCTGGCCCCAGCCCAGGCAGCAGGTCGCCGCCGGGTTCGCCTTCCCGACGGCCGGCTGACCTCCCCACCCCCACACGGAACACGCAAGGAACACCGCAGGAAACTCCCCCGTCCCTCTCCCCAAAGGACACGTCATGGCAACGGCGCCATCCCCCCTCCGGCAATCTGTGCCTCGGCTCCGCCCCCGACTCCTGGGGCGTCTGGTTCCCCGAGGACGAGCACCAGGTGTCGTACACCCGCTTCCTCGACGAACTCGCGCAGGCCGGTTACACCTGGCTGGAGCTCGGCCCGTACGGCTACCTCCCCACCGACCCGGAACGCCTCAAGCGGGAGCTCGACGCCCGTGGGCTCCAGGTCTCCGGCGGTACGGCCTTCGGCGCGTTGCACCGCCCCGAGGCATGGGACGACATGCTCGCCCACGTCCGCCAGGTCGCCGCGCTGACGGCCGCCGCGGGCGCCCACCACCTGGTCCTGATCCCGCCCATGTACCGGGACGAGAAGACCGGCGCGTTCACCGAGTCCCCCGAGCTGACCGCCGAGCAGTGGGCCGGCTTCGGCCGCGCCGCCGACCGGCTGGGCAAGCTGTGCGTCTTCTCCCTGGTGCTGCCCGCCGGGGACGGGAGGGCGTACGCCGTGCTCGCGATGACGGTGACCTTCCTCGCCTTCCAGCAGGGCGCGATCTCGCCGGTGACCTGGCTGATGCTCTCGGAGATCTTCCCGATGCGGATGCGCGGCTTCGGCATGGGCGTGGCGGCCGTGGTGCTGTGGCTGACCAACTTCGTGATCGGCCTGGTCTTCCCGTCCCTGGTCTCCGGTATCGGGGTCTCCAACACCTTCTTCCTCTTCGTGGTGGCCGGGGTCTTCTCCTTCGCCTTCGTCAAGCGCCATGTCCCCGAGACCAGGGGCCACTCCCTCGAAACCCTCGAAGCCGAACTCCGGGCGCGCTTCTCCTGACCCTCCCGTCCTTAAGGAAACGACCATGACCGTACGTGTAGGCGTCATCGGCGCCGGAATGATCGGCCAGGACCACATCAGGCGCCTCACCGATGTCGTCACCGGAGCCACCGTCACCGCCGTGACGGACATCGACCAGGCCCGTGCCGCCGAGGTCGCGGCCACGGTGGGCGCGGTGGCGCTGCCCACCGGCGCCGAGCTGATCGCCTCTCCCGAGGTGGACGCCGTCCTCGTCACTTCCTGGGGCCCCACCCACGCCGAGCATGTGCTGGGCGCGATCGCGGCCGGCAAGCCGGTGTTCTGCGAGAAACCCCTCGCCACCACCGCCGAGGAATGTCTGCGCATCGTCGACGCCGAACGCGCCCACGGCCGCCGCCTCGTCCAGGTCGGCTTCATGCGCCGCTTCGACGCCGGATACCGCCAGATGAAGGAGGTCATCGCCGCCGGCTCGCTGGGCACACCGCTGATCGTGCACTGCGCCCACCGCAACCCGACGGTGCCCGAGTCGTACACCTCGGTGATGGCCGCCCAGGACACGGCCGTGCACGAGATCGATGTGCTGCGCTGGCTGCTCGACGACGAGATCGTCTCCGCCCAGGTGATCACGCCGCGCGCCACCGGCATGCGGTTCGAGCATCTGAAGGACCCCCAGCTCATGTACTTCGAGACGGCGAACGGCGTCCGTATCGAGCTGGAGGTGTTCGTCAACTGCCAGTACGGCTACGACATCCAGTGCGAGACCGTCGGCGAGAAGGGGCTGGTCCGGCTGCCCGACCCGGCGGCCGTCGGGGTCCGTACCGCCGGAGCGCACGGCACGGCGGTCCCGCAGGACTGGAAGGGCCGGTTCGCGGACGCCTTCGACACCGAGTTCCGCGAGTGGATCAACGGCATCGCGGCCGGCGTCGAGCCCACCGGTCCCTCCGCGTGGGACGGCTACGCCGCCACCGTCATCACCGACGCCGCCGTCCGCTCGCTGGAGTCCGACAGCCAGGTCATCACCGTCGACATGAAGCCCCGCCCGGGCTTCTACGGAGGCACCGCATGAAAATCGCCCTCGACCCGTATATGTTCCGCGCTCTGCCGATCGACGACATGGTGCGCACGGTGGCCGAACTCGGCTACGACTACATCGAGCTGTCGCCACGCGACGACTTCATGCCGTTCTTCCTGCATCCGCGGGCGGACGACGAGCGGATCGGCGCACTGAAGACATCCCTGCGCACCCACGGTGTGCGGCTGTCCTCCGTACTCCCCCTGTACAAGTGGTCCTCGCCCGACGAGGCCGAACGGCAGGCCGCCGTACGCTACTGGAAGCGGATGATCGAGATCACCGCGGAGCTCGAATGCCCGCTGATGAACTCGGAGTTCAACGGACGCCCGGATCGGGCCGCGGAGAGCGAGGCGGCCTTCTGGCGCTCGCTGGAGGAACTGCTTCCGCTGTTCGAGCGGGAGGGCATCGCCCTGAACCTGGAAGCGCATCCGGACGACTTCTGCGAGGAGAACACCCCCGCGGTCGACCTCGTCCGCGCGATCAACAAACCCTGGGTGAACTACCTCTACTGCGCCCCGCACTCCTTCCATCTGTCCGGCGCCGACCCCACGGCGGACGTCGCGGCGATGATGCGCTACGCGGGCGACAAGCTCCAGCACGTGCACATCGCCGACTCCTTCAACCACAAGGGGTCCTCGGGCCTGCGCTATATCCTCAACCCGCCCGGCACCGCGGCCCGTATCCATCAGCACCTGGACATCGGGCAGGGTGAGGTCGACTGGGGCGCCTTCTTCGGCACCCTGCGCGAGCTGAACTTCGACGGCGTCGCCACGGCATGCGTCTTCGCCTGGGAGGAGCGGGCACGCGAGTCCTCGGCGTTCATGCTGGACCGCATCACCAAGGAGCTCGCCGCATAGGGAGCCACCCTCAGGGAGTGCCCGGACCACCCTCCGGAAGAGGCACGGGGCCGGGCCGCGCGATCCGCGGCCGGGCCCCGGCCTCCGTCACACCGCCGTACGCACCTCCTCCAGCCGTACGGGCCGCCGCTCGCGCAGGGACAGGGTGCACGTCTCGGCGATCCAGCTCGCCTCGATGGCGTCCGCCACCGTGCACGGTGAGCGGCGGGTGCCCGCCACGACCTCGGTGAACGCGGTGAGTTCGGCGCGGTAGGCGTCGGCGAAGCGGTCCATGAAGAAGTCGTGTGGCGTCCCGGCCGGGAAAGTGGCGCCGGGTTCGACGGAGCGCAGCGGCAGCCGGTCCTCCAGGCCCACCGCGATACTGTCCTTCATGCCGTGCAACTCCAGCCGAACATCGTAACCGCGCGCATTGTGGCGGGAGTTGGAGATGACGGCGATGGTGCCGTCGTCGAGGGTGAGCAGGGCCGAGGCCGTGTCGACGTCGCCCGCAGCACGGATGTAGTCCGCGCCCCGGTTGCCGCCGGTGGCGTACACCTCGGTGACCTCGCGGCCGGTCACCCAGCGCACGATGTCGAAGTCGTGCACGGCGCAGTCGCGGAAGATGCCGCCTGAGGTAGCCACATATGCGGCCGGCGGCGGCGCGGGGTCCAGGGTGGTGGACCGTACGGTGTGCAGTGGTCCGAGTTCGCCGCCGACGACGGCCGCGCGGGCGGCGACGCATCCCGCGTCGAAGCGCCGGTTGTAGCCGATGTGCACCTCCACGCCGCCGTCCGCCACGGCGCGCAGCACCTCCAGGCTCTCCGTGACGCCGCGGGCCACGGGCTTTTCGCAGAACACGGGGACGCCCGCCTTGACGGCGGCCAGGATCAGCTCCGGGTGGGCGTCGGTCGCGGCGGCGATGACCACGCCGTCCACACCGGCGGCGAACACGGCCTCCGGGGAGTCGACGGCGGTGGCCCCGAACCGCTCCGCCGCGGTGGCGGTGGCCGCGGCCACCGGGTCGGTGACCACGAGGGAGTCCACCACGTCGAGCCCGGCGAGGGTTTCCGCGTGGAAGGCGCCGATCCGGCCAAGACCCATGATGCCAATGCGCATGAAAATTCTCGTTCCTTCAGTCCGAGGGGCGGCTCAGTCGAGGCCGCCGATGACGATCTGGTCCCAGTCGATGACCGAGCCGGTCACCACGCCGCTGCGGTCGGAGAGCAGGAAGACGACGAAGTCGGCGATCTCGTCGACCTGGCCGAGCTTGCCCATCGGCTGTTGCCCGGCGGCCTTCTCGAGCCAGTCGTCACCCGCGCCGTGGAAGGCGCGCTGGGTGGCGTCCTCGCCCTCGGTGTCCGTCCAGCCGATGTTCAGGCCGTTGATCCGGACGCGGTCGAAGCGGTGGGCGTGTGCGGCGTTGCGGGTCAGGCCGACGAGCCCGGCCTTGGCCGCGACGTACGGGGCCAGATAGGGCTGTCCGCCGTGCGCCGAGGTGGTGATGATGTTGACCACCGTGCCGGGTGCCCTGCGCCCGACCATATCGGCGACGGCGGCCTGCATCGCGAAGAACGGCGCCCGCAGATTGATCGCGACATGGGCGTCGAACAGCTCCGGTGTGGTGTCCAGCAGCGAGCCACGCGAGGTCAGTCCGGCCGCGTTGACCAGACAGTCGACGCGCCCGTGCGCGGCCACGGTCCGCGTGACGCTGTCGTGCGCCTGCGCCGGATCCGCGAGGTCCGCGCGGAGGAAGTGTGCGCCCGTCTCCGCCGCGAGTTCGTCGCCGACCTCGGCCCGGCGCCCGGTGAAGGCGACGGTCGCGCCCTCCCGTACGGCGGCCCGTACGATGCCGGCGCCGACGCCCTGGCTGCCGCCGTTGACGAGGACGACCTTGTCGTCGAGCAGTCCCATGAGTGTGGTGTTCCCTTCAGCCCTGTTCAGCCCTGTTCAGCCCTGGCGGCGCTTGGCGCCCGCGTGCAGTTCCTGGCGCAGCCGGTCGGGGGCCCAGCCCTCGGTGACGGCCTGCCAGACGATGTCCGCCTGCGAGGGCGGTGCGAGACCGTCGACCGGCGGGTCGAGGTCGAGGTTGGTGGGGAAGGGATATCCCTCGGCAGTGGCGGCGACCACCCAGCGCAGCCACTCCTCGGAGGCGCCCTCGGCCTTGCGGCGCAGCAGCACCGGGAAGAGCGCGCCCGCCATCGCCTCGCGGTCGACCGTCTCCATGGCGCGGCCGAAGGCGGAGGACACCTGCAGCAGATTGGCCATGCGCCTGATGTCGGCGGAGCGGTTGTGCCCGGCGGCGTGGAAGAGCGCGGGGTTGAAGAAAACTGCGTCCCCCTTGTCCAGCGGGAGTTGGACGTGGTGGGCCTCGAAGTATTCGGCGAACCACGGGAGCCGCCAGGCGAGGTAGCCGGGCTCGTACTTCTGTGAATGCGGCAGATACATCGTCGGGCCGGACTCGACGGGCATGTCGCAGTGGGCCACCGCGCCCTGGAGGGTCAGCACGGGCGACAGCCGGTGGACGTGCGCCGGGTAGCCGGCGGCCCGCTCCTGGCTGAGGAAGCCCAGGTGGTAGTCGCGGTGCACGCGCTGCGCGGCGCCGCCCGGGTTGACCACGTTGACCTGGGAGGTCACCTGGTAGGCGGGGCCGAGCCAGGCCTCGGAGACCAGCTCCAGCATGTCGTTGGCGTAGTAGTCGGCGAACGTCTCCGGTGCGCGCACCGCCACCTTGTCCAGGGCGTTCCACACCCGGTCGTTGGCGCCCGGCTTGGCGAAGTGGTCGCCGCGGGCCCCGCCCGTGGCGCGTTCCTCCTCGATGAGCGCCTGGAACGCCTCGGACGCCCGGTCCACGACGGCCGCGTCGGGGAACGCGCCCTTCAGGACCACGATGCCGGGGCCGTCCAGCAGGGCCCGGACCAGTTCGCCCTGGACGGCCCGACGTCCTTCCGGCGTGTCCGCGAGGGCGCGCAGCCGACCGCTGTCGTAGAGCAGAACGTTCCGTTCGACCCGCTCGGCCGAGGGGTAGTCGCCCGCATCGGTCCGCTGCTCGACGAGCGAACGGAAGGCGCTCGGATCGCAGTCTTCCTCGGTGAGCCAAGTCCGTGATCCCGCAGGTACAGGGGACATCCCGGGTCCTTTCGCAGTCCGTGCCTCTCTGTCAGTCTTGTGAATCCGAACCCATCATTCAATCCTCAGCAGTACATCAAAAATCCATCATCCACTTGGGGAAACACTCATGGGGCACCCCTATCCGATCAGGGAAATCGCCCGTCAGGCCGGGCTGAGCACGGCCACGGTCGACCGGGTCCTCAACGGCCGCGGCGGTGTACGGGAGAGCACGGTCAGGGAGGTGTATGAGGCGGTCAAGGACCTGGACCGGCAGCGCGGCCAGATCCGTATCGGGGGCCGCACCTTCATGATCGACATCGTGATGCAGGCGCCGGAGCGGTTCTCCAGCGCCGTACGCGACGCACTCGAAGCGGAGCTCCCCTCCCTGCACCCCGCGGTCGTCCGCTCGCGCTTCCACTTCCGCGAGACGTGTCCCCCCGCCGAGCTGATCGGAACCCTGGACAAGATCGCCAAGCGGGGGTCCCGAGGCGTGCTCCTCAAGGCCCCGGACGTTCCGGAGATCGCTGCCGCCGTCGGCCGGCTGGCCGCGGCCGGCATTCCCGTCGTCACCCTGGTGACCGATCTGCCCCACAGCGCCCGCACGGCGTACGTCGGCATCGACAACCGCGCGGCCGGGGCCACCGCCGCGTACCTCATCGGGCAGTGGCTCGGCGACCGCCCCGGCCATGTGCTCACCACCATCAGCCGGGGCTCCTTCCGCGGCGAGGAGGAGCGCGAGATGGGCTTCCGCAGCGCCATGCGCCTCACCCAGCCCACCCGCTCCCTGGTGGAGGTCACCGACAGCGACGGCCTGGACGCCACTCAGCGCGAACTCGCCCTCGCGGCGCTCGAACGCGACGAGGACATCGTCGCGGTCTACTCCATGGGGGGCGGCAACCTCGCCACCCTCGACGCCTTCGACGCCCTGGGCCGGAAGTGCGCCGTGTTCATCGCCCACGACCTGGACCACGACAACACCCGGCTGCTGCGCGAGCGCCGGCTGTCCGCGGTCCTCCACCACGATCTGCGCCAGGACATGCGCCGCGCCTGCCAGACCATCATGCGGGCCCACCAGGCCCTGCCGGGCGACGGGCCCTTGCTGCCCTCGGCGATCCAGGTGGTCACGCCGTACAACATGCCGCCCGGGGACCCGGGCCCCGAGCACGGGGGCGTGTGAACCCTCGGCGATCTGTCGCATTCCCGGTCCCACGCATACAGTGGTGCGGCTCTGTGCTGTGTCCCACCATCATGTGCTCGCCCCACCGTCAAAGGATGGCCACATGCGGACGCCCCGTCACATCCCCCGAAGAACGCTGGTCACGGCCGCAGCCGCGGGCCTCGTCACCGCCGCCGGCTCCCCCGCGCGGGCGGCCGGAGCCCGGGCCCGGTTCCACACGGCGGGCCGGGTCAAGAACACCGCCGACGGATTGGTGCAGTACACCTGGCCCGGCATCTACTTCGAGGGACGATTCCGGGGTACCGGTGTCGGCGTCGTCCTCGACGACTCCGACAACGACTACGACGTCCAGATCGACGGAACGACCACCGCCACTCTGGTGACCCCGGGCCGGACCACCTCGTGGATCGGCGGCCTTCCCGACACCGAGCACCGCGTACGCCTCGTCAAACGCACGGAAAGCCCCTGGGCCGTGGGCCGGTTCGGCGGATTCGTCGCCGCTCCCGGGGGCGCGGTCCTGGCCGCACCCCGGGCCCGGAGCAGACAGATCGAGTTCATCGGTGACTCCTTCACCGCCGGCTACGGCGATGTCGCCGGCACACGCGACTGTTCGAGCAACGGCGGAGTCAACCGGAACACCAACGCCGACCTCGCCTTCGGCGCCCTGACCGCCCAACGCCTCGACGCCGACTACCAGCTCAACGCGTACTCCGGCCGCGGCATGGTCCGCAACTACAACGGCAGCAGCCCCGACACCGACTTCCGCACGTACTACGACCGGGCCCTGCTGAACGTCGACGGCGACGTCTGGCAGAAACCGCACACCTGGCGGCCGCGGGTCGTCGTGCTCGGCCTGGGCATCAACGACTTCTCGACCCCGCTCAACCCGGGCGAGCGCTGGACCACCCAGGACCAGCTGATCGCCGCCTACGAGAGCGCCTACCACGGCTTCCTCGACAAGCTGCGCGCCCGCTACGGCCCCGAGACATTCCTCGTGGTCAGCGCCACCGACCTCGCCAACACCACCGCGTTCGCCGAGACCGCCCTACGGATCGTCCAGGAGCGCAACCGCCGGGGCGACACCCGGGTCCGCTCCTGGCACTACGACGGCTCCGCCCTGGACCGCCTCGGCTGCGACTGGCACCCCTCGGCCCATGACCACCGGATCATCTCCGGTCAGCTCGACGACTACCTCGCCGCCCTTCCGCTGCGCTGGTAGAAATCGGTCGCGGGGCGGGCCGGGCGCTGCTAGCTTGCGGCCGTGGACCCCTTCTCACGTTCTTGGGCAGCGTTACGCACGGCGGTCGCGGAACTCGCGGACGAGGACTTCGCACAGCCGTCCGGCTGTGCCGGCTGGCTCGTGCGGGATCTGGTGTGCCATCTGGTGATCGACGCTCAGGACGTCCTGATCACCCTGGTGACGCCCACCGAAGCGGAGCCGACGCGCGACTCGGTGACCTACTGGGCGGTCAGCGACACGCCGCCGACCGGTGACGATCCGCTGGACGCGCTGACCGTCCGGCTGGCCGCCGCGTACGAGGAGCCGGGGCTGCTCACGTTCCACCTCGACGACGTCGGCTCGGCCGCCGGGCGCGCGGCCGAACTCGCCGACCCGACCCTGCGGGTCAGCACCCAGGACATGGTGCTGACCGCGGGCGACTACCTCGTGGCGTACGTCCTGGAGTGGACCCTGCACCACCTCGACCTGATCGCGCACCTCCCGAACATGGCGGAACCGCCCACCGAGGGCCTGGCCCGGTCACGCGAAATGCTGGAGAAGATCGCCGGGGCGGCGTTTCCCGCGTCGTGGTCCGACAAGGACGCGCTGCTGGTCGGCACCGGGCGGCGCGCCCCGACCGGCGAGGAGAAGGCCGAACTGGGCGAACTGGCCGCGAAACTCCCGCTCGTCATCGGGTGACCGGCTAGCTAGACACCCACGTCGCGACGGCGGATGTCCTCGAAGGACTCCCGGCGTAGTGGTCGGCCGGCTCAGCACCGCCGCGCCGACCCGGGTCACCGTGGTGGGCCGGACGGCCGACGAGTTCCATGCGCACCTTTCTGGCCGGCGTGGTGAGGTCGAGGGCTTCCTCCCCGGCCCGGTAGGCGATCCCGTGGCCGCCGCCCAGGTCCAGCTCGGGCAGGACGAGGCCGTGTTGTTGGTGCAGCCGGGCCATGAGCCCCACCATGCGCCGTACGGCGGACAGATACGGTTTGACGCTGGTGATCTGCCGCCCCAAGTGGCAGTGCAGACGGGTCAGTTCGAGCTGGGGCTGGTCCAGTATCCGGGCGATGGCGTGCTGGGCGTAGCCGTCGGATATGGACAGGCCGAACTTCTGGTCGTCCGTCCCGGTGCGGATCTTCTCGTGGCTGCCCGCGCTGATGCCGGGCACCACGCGGACCATCGCCTTCTGATGGCCATCGGGCCCGACGGCGGCGGCGAGCCGCGCGATCTCCGACGGGCTGTCGATGACGATGCGGCCGACGCCCAGGCGCAGCGCGGTCTCCAGGTCCCTCGGGGACTTGGCGTTGCCGTGCAGCACGATCCGTTCGGGCGGGAAGCCGGTGTTGACGGCGAGTTCGAGTTCACCGGCGGAGCAGACGTCGAGGCCCAGGCCCTCCTCGTCCACCCAGTGGACCAGGGCCCGGCACAAGAACGCCTTGGCCGCGTACAGGATCTCGGCGTCGGGGAAGGCGTCCCGGTAGGTGCGGCAGCGGTCGCGGACCTCGGCCTCGTCGAGGACGTCGGTGGTCGCGGTGGCGTGAGCGGATGCGTGAACAGGGGTCATCGTGGGCCCGCCGGGCGTCGGCGCGGGGGCGGTGAACTGCGGGTCGACCGTGAGGGTGGTGACGCCGAGCGGTTCGGTGAGCGCGCGCAGCGCGGGCTCGGCGAGCCTGATCCACGCCTGGTCGGGGCCGAGGGTCGCGGTCAGCCGGCGCTCGGACGTGAAGCCGACGGCCGTACGGTCGCCGAGTGGCGTACGGAAGAGCCTGGCGGCACACCGTGAGGGGCCCGGCCGGACCGGGACGTACAAGGGCCCGGCCGGGAACCGTTCACAGGGTTCGGGGTCTTCGTCGTACGGGAGCTCTGCCATGGGATGCCTCCTGGAGGATCCAAGGTGGTGCGGGGGCTGCGCCGGGCGCCTCCGGTTCAGGGGGCTGCCCGGCTCGCCGTTCACGCTACGCCCGCCGCACCCGGCTCCCGGACGGGTCCTGACGCGATGCTGACGGCGAACCGGACGACGCTGACGCACTACTGACGCGATGCTGACGCGCGCTGCGAACGGTCCGCCGTGTTCAGGCGGGGAGGGAGCCGAGCCAGTCGGTCAAGTGCTGGTTGACCTCCTCATGGCGTTCCTGCTGGATCCAGTGGCCGCAGCCGTCGAGGATGTGGCAGGAGCGCAGGCCGGGCAGGGTGGTGGGGTACGCCTTGATCGCGTCGGCCAGCCAGGTGGTGGAGGCGTCCAGGGCGCCGCCGAGGAACAGCGACGGTTGAGTGAGGGGGGCGCCGTCGAAGTCGGCGAGGTCTTCCCAGTCCCGGTCCATGTTGCGGTAGCGGTTCAGGGGTCCGGTGAGACCGGTCCGTTCGAACTCGGCGGCGTAGCTGTCGAGGTCGTGCTCGCTGAGCCAGGCGGGCAGACGGCCTTCGGGAAACCTGTCGCGCATCGTCCCGCCGGGGCTGATGAAGTGTGGGTCGGGGGAGCCGGGCGCGGGCATGGTGTCCCCGGACAGGGCGGCGTAGAGACCGGCGAGCCAGCCGCGTACATCGGGCTCGATCTCGGCCTCGGCCCGGCCGGGGGCCTGGAAGTACGAGACGTACAACTCGTCATCCCCGCCCATCCGGGCGAAGATCTCGCTGGGCCTCGGTCCTCCGCGCGGGGCGTAGGGGACGCTCAGCAGCCCGACCGCGCGGAAGACATCGGGCCTGACCAGGGCGGAGTTCGCGGCGATGGGCGATCCCCAGTCATGGCCGACGATCACGGCCGTCTGCTCGCCGAGCGCGTGCACCACGGCGGTGTTGTCCTCGATGAGGTCGAGCATCCGGTAGGCGGCCACGCTCTCCGGCTTGGAGGAACGCCCGTAGCCGCGGACGTCGATGGCGACCGCGCGGTATCCGGCGGCGGCCAGCACCGGCAGTTGGTGGCGCCATGAGTACCAGGACTCGGGGAAGCCGTGCACCAGCAGGACCAGCGGTCCGCTCCCCTGCTCCACCAGGTGGATCCTGCCTGCGGGGGTGGGGACCAGGCGATGTGTGACGTCCGGTTGCGACATGGCTCCTCCGGGTTGCTGATCGACTCGTACCGCGATGGTGCGTTGCGTACCGCATCAATGCGAGTCCCGTTGCCGGTTCGGCAAACCGGTGCCGGAAAAACCGCTGGTCCTGCCCGGTGTCTTTGCGGACCGGGCGCGTCGGGGCCGCTGTGCGAGAATGGCCGGCAGAGCCCGACCGGCTCCTGGACGAGGTGCGCCGTACCCAGACATGACAAGACGACGCGGGGAGTGTCTGTCATGGCGTGGGTCGTTCTTGTGATCTCCGGGGTGCTGGAAGCCGTGTGGGCCACGGCGCTGAGCAAGTCGGAAGGGCTCAGCCGGCCACTGCCGACCGTCGTCTTCGGTATCGGTCTGGTGCTGAGCATGGCGGGCCTGTCCTTCGCGTTGCGGACCGTGCATGTGGGCACCGGGTACGCGGTCTGGGTGGGCCTCGGCGCGGTACTCACCGCCACCTACGCCATGGTCTTCGGCGGCGAGCCCGCCGGCTGGCTGAAACTTCTGTTGCTCCTGGGCATCGTCGGCTGCGTGGCCGGGCTGAAGCTCGCGCACTGAGAGTCGTACGGTCGCTGCTCCAGTACGGTCAGCGCTCCGGTTCGGAAAGGCCCGCCAGGCCGGTGTCGAGCATGATGCGCTCGACGGTGTCGGCGAGGGTGCTGTGGGCGCCGATGACCGTCTCGATGCCGCCCGGCAGGAGGTCGCGCTCCCGGTACCAGGAGCGCATCTCCGCCTCGCCGTACTCCTCCGCCTGGGGCTTGGTGGCGTGGCGGGCCAGGGTTTCCTCGAGCGGTACGTCCAGGTAGAAGCCGTACGTCGGGCCGCGGTGGTCGGCGCGCAGCCGGGCGAGCATATCGCCGTAGTGGTCGGCGTAGAGGATGCCTTCGACCACGACGTGGTAGCCCGCGTCCAGGGCGTAGCGGGCGACGGTGTCGATCAGCCCGATGTTGGCCGCCCCGGGGCGGTCGTGTTCGCGCAGGACGACGCGGCGGAGATGGTCCTGGCCGACCAGGGCCAGGCCGCGGCCGAAGCCGTCGCGGAGGCCGGCCGCGACGCTCGATTTGCCGGAGGCGCTATTGCCTCGCAGGACGACCAGCCGGGTCGCCGTGGTGCCCACCGTCATCCGCGCCACGCTACCGGGGCCGGTGGCAGGCACACCACGGCACACCACGGCACACCACGGCGTACGGCACCGACGACGGCTGAGCGCAGGACGACGGCTGAGCGCGGGACGGTGGCGAGGAGCGGGCGGCGCACACCCACGCGCCCTGTCGCGGCCCTTTTGCTCATCCCACAATGGGCGGGCCGCTTCGGCCAGATCCAGGAGGTCGTCCGTGTCCGATCCCGCCTCAGCACCCTCCCGCGATGGCCGGGCCCCGCTCGTGGATCCTCAGCTCGCGCGCTATCTGGCCGAGCATCCGGCCCCGGCCGCGGCCGCCGACGCGCTGATCCGCGACGGCCAGGGGCGGATCCTGCTGGTCGACCCGGTCTACAAGGACGGCTGGGACCTGCCCGGCGGCATGGCCGAGGACGAGGAACCGGCCTCCGCGCTCGTCCGGGAGCTGGCCGAGGAGCTGGGTCTCACCGTGGAAGTCGGGCGGCTGCTGGCCGTCGACAGCGTGCCCGCCACCGTGTACGGGCGCACCATCCTGGCCTTCGTCTACGCCGGCCATCTGCCCGGCGGTCACACCCCGTCGGCCCTGGTCCCCCAGGACGGTGAGATCCGCAGCGCCCGTTTCCTCCCCGAGCGCGAGGCCCTGGAGCTGCTGCCGCCGCCGCTGCGCCGTCGCGTGGCCGCCGCGCTCGCCGCCGAGCGCGGTTCGCACACCGCGGTGCTGCGCGACGGACACCGTCCGCCGCCGCACCGCCGCGACTACTACGCACTGCTGCCGGCGCCGATGATGGCGGCCACCGTGCTGGTCACCGACACCTCCGGGCGCGTCCTGGTGCTCGATCCGAGCTACAAGGACCATCTGGACTTGCCCGGGGGCATGGTCGAGGCCGACGAGTCGCCCGCGCAGGCCGCCGCGCGCGAGCTGGCGGAGGAGCTGGGGCTGACGGTTCCGGTCGGGCGGCTGCTGGCGGTGGACACCTCGTCGGCGGCTGCCGCCCGGCATGGCCGCGCCGTGACCTGCATGATCTTCGCCGCACCACCGCTGGCCCCGGCCCAGGCCGGACAACTGACCTTCCCCGACGGGGAGATCCGCGCCGCGTACTGGCTGAGCCGCGACGAGGCCGCGCGGCGGCTGCCCGCCCGGCTGGCGGCCCGGGTGGCGGCCGGTCTGGACGCCCTCGCCACGGGCGGCGTCATCCACCTGGAGCGGGGCGAGCCGACCGCCCCGCCGGCCGAGCTGACCGTACGGGAGCGGGCAGCCCAGGCCCGGGCGGCGATGGTCGACCGGCTGACGGCCGACGGCGTACTGACCGACCCGGACCTGCGGCGGGCCCTGCTCGCGGTCCGGCGTGAAGTCCTGCTCCCCCGCTGCTATATCCGCCGCCCCACGGCCGCCGGGCAGCCGAGGGCCTGGCAGCTCCTGGACGGCGCGGACCCCCGTGACCGGGACGAGTGGCTGGCCTGGGTCCACGACGGGGACTCGGTGCTGATCCAGCACCGCGGTGAGCCGCTTGACGCCGCTGAGCGCGGGCAGATCGTCATCGGCGGCGGGTTCACCGGGATGTCCACCGGCATGACCACCGCGGTCGAGGCGCTGCAGGCGCTGGGCCTGACGGCCGGGGACCGGGTGCTGGAGTCGGGCACCGGCCCGGGGCTCGTGACGGCCGCGCTGTGCGAAATCCTCGGGGACACCGCGGTCACCACCATCGAGGCCGACCC
Source organism: Streptomyces sp. NPDC059679 (assembly GCF_042734105.1). Classification (NCBI taxonomy): domain Bacteria; kingdom Bacillati; phylum Actinomycetota; class Actinomycetes; order Kitasatosporales; family Streptomycetaceae; genus Streptomyces; species Streptomyces sp. NPDC059679. The sequence continues at coordinate 67,252 of NZ_JBHWES010000012.1, forward strand.
GCATCTGGCCGAGGCCGCCCGCGAGCGCCTGGCGCGCCTCGGGCACCGGCCCCGGATCGTACGGGGTGATGGCCTGGCCGGCCGCCCCGGCGAGCGCTTCGACGCGGTCCTGCTGTCGTTCGCGGTCCGCGGCCTGCCGCCCGCCCTGCTGGAGCAGCTGGCCGACGGCGGGCGGCTGTTGGCGCCGATCACGACCGGCGCGGTCGGCTGGCCCGCCCAGGCGATGGTCCGCCGTACCGGCGACACGCTGGACGCCGTGCTGCGGCCGGTCGCCTCGGGGCACCGGCCGGGCCTGGGCGTGGACCTGGTCACCGCGCCCGACCGGATGCCAGGCGGTCCGGTCACCGTCCGGCCAAGCCGACTCGCCCCACCCGAGGAGGCCGGGTTCTGGCTGGCGGTCGGCCATCTGCTGCCCGGTCTGGTACGGGTCGCCGACGCCGGGCGGCTGTCCCTGTACGCCCCGGCCGAGGAGTCGTGCGCCATCGTCCGCTCCGACGGCGGCTCCCGCGTCGTCGAACGCATCGGCCCCCGGAACATCTGGGCCGAGGTGGAAAGCGTCCACGCCCGCTGGATCCGGGCGGGCCGACCCGGCCATTACCGCCTCGACCTCACCGATCCCGCCGTCCAGCGGGTGGACGGCGGCGCCGGCGCACACCCGCTGACGTGGCGGCTGCCCCGCCGCTTGGCCCCGGCCGCCGTCGCCTCGTAGCGCGCCTCCCCTTGCCCCTTTTCCCCATGAACGACTGGGCAGTTGGGTTACGCGGCGGCCGGACCGAGGGCACAATCCAAGCCTGACCGACAGTCCTCTCAAGGAGGTTCGGGTGAAGACGGCACGCCGTACCTGGAGAAGATCCCGGCTGATGGCCGCGTTATCGAGCTTGTTCACCGCGGCTGCCCTCGCGACAGCCGGTACGAGTGCGGCCGCTGCCGCCGAGGTGTCCCCCGCCTCCGTATCCGAGGCGGCCTCGGCCATCGAGTCGCTGAACGTCCCGGGGACCGCCTGGACCGTGGATGAACGCACCGGGACGCTGCGCGTGTCCGTCGGCCCGGCGGCCGGGGGCGACGAGCTGGCCAGGCTCGACCGTATCGCCGCGCGCTCAGGCGGCGCCGTGACCGTCGAACGGCTCGGCGGACCGCTGCGGACCCTCCTCTCGGGCGGCGACGGCGCATACGCCTCCGCGGGCCGGCGCTGTTCCGTCGGGGTCAATGTGCAAAGTGGCGCCACGTACTACTTCATCACCGCCGGCCACTGCACTGACGGCCTGCCGACTTGGTACACCGGCTCCGATCTGACCACCGCGGTCGGCCCGACGACGGGCACCAGCTTCCCCGGCGACGACTACGGCGTCGTCCGATACGCCAACGCGTCCGTCCCGCACCCCGGTACGGTCGGCACCGTCGACGTCACCGGAACCGCCACCGCCTACGTCGGCCAGGAGGTCTGCCGCCGGGGGGCCACGACCGGTGTCCACTGCGGCCGGGTCACCGGGCTCAACGCCACCATCAACTACGGCAACGGCGAGATCGTCTACGGGCTGATCCAGACCAATATCTGCGCCGAGCCGGGTGACAGCGGCGGTCCGCTCTACGCGGGCGACAAGATCATCGGCATTCTCTCCGGCGGCACCGGGGACTGCGCCACCGGCGGCACCACCTACTACCAGCCCATCCAGGAGGTGCTGAGCGCCTACGGCCTCACCGTCTACTGACGCCGACCACACGGCCGACCACACGGAAACGGCGTCCGGGCAACGGCTCACGAACGGCGCGCCCGCGGGTACTGTCATCAGCAGGCCCTGGCCCCGACCGCGAGGAGGTGCGCATGAGCGCACAGCCCGACCACTCCGTCGACCGCAAGGTCACCGCCATCCCGCACACCATCAACGCCATCGGTGAAGCCTTGAGCGGTGAGCAGCGAGCCCGCTTCTACGGGGAGGTCCTGGCCGCCGAGGAGTCCGTCGTTCCCGCGGTGATGCGCTCGTGGTGGAAGATCGCGATGCTGGCCAAGGCGCCGTTGGCGGAGCGCAGCCGAGCGAACGCCGCCGCCGGGCGGAACCTGGTCGGCATCGACGACCTCATGACCCGGCTCGAGGGAGCGGGCGGGTGAACCATGAGCGTCCCCGGCCGGGCTGGGCCGCGCATATCGAAGAGACCCCGGCCGAGGCCATCGTGGCGATGCCTCCGGATCTGGCCAAGAAGGTCGCCAACTACATCGCCGCCCTCGCCCTCGAAGCGGGCGGTGCCCTGGACAAGGGCAAGCCGCCCCCCGGCGACCCGATGGACGACCGCGACACGCGCTTCAGCATCCAGGTCGCGGGCGAGCCCGTGATCATCGAGTACAGCGTCCACCACGACGTCCGGGCGATACGGATTCCGGTCGTGGTCTGGATCGGCTGATCTTTGCGAAGCGGCGGGATCAGCCGAGGGCGCGGTCCAGGTTGAAGGCGGCGCTGATGAGGGAGAGGTGGGTGAATGCCTGGGGGAAGTTGCCGAGTTGTTCGCCGGTCGGGCCGATCTCCTCGGCGTACAGGCCCAGGTGGTTGGAGTAGGTGAGCATCTTCTCGAACGCCAGCCGGGCCTCCTCCAGCCGGCCGGCGCGGGTGAGCGCCTCGACGTACCAGAAGGAGCAGATCGAGAAGGTGCCCTCGGTGCCGGGCAGGCCGTCCGGGCTGAGGTACGGGTCGTAGCGGTAGACCAGGGAGTCGGATACGAGCTCCTGCGACAGGGCGTCGAGGGTCGCGAGCCACTTGGGGTCGACCGGGGAGATGAACTTGGCCATCGGCATCATCAGCACCGCGGCGTCCAGGATGTCCTGGTCCAGGCGCTGGGCGAAGGCTCCGCGCCGGGCGGACCAGCCCCGTGTCATGATCTGCCGGTAGATGGCGTCGCGGCTGATCCGCCAGCGGGGAAGGTCGGCGGGCAGTCCACGGCGGGTGGCCAGGCGGATGGCCCGCTCGATGGCCACCCAGCACATGAGGCGTGAGTACAGGAAGTTCTGCCGTCCCGCGCGGCTCTCCCAGATGCCCTCGTCGGGCTGGTCCCAGTGGTCGCAGACCCAGTTCACCAGGTAGCCCACCTCGTCCCAGTGGTCGCTGCTGATGGGCTGTCCCCACTTGTCGTACAGGTAGACGGAGTCGATGAGCGCTCCGTAGATGTCCAGCTGGAGCTGGGCCGCGGCGCCGTTGCCCACTCGGACCGGGGCGGATCCCAAGTAGCCTTCCAGGTGGGAAAGCTGGAGCTCGGGGAGGTCACGGCTGCCGTCGATGCCGTACATGATCTGCAGCGGTCCGGTGGCCTGGTCGCCGTCGCAGCTGATGCAGTGCTCGGAGAGAAAGCCCATGAAAGCCTCGGCCTCCGAGGTGAAGCCCAGGCGGAGCAGGGCGTAGACGCAGAAGGCGGCGTCCCGGACCCACATATAGCGGTAGTCCCAGTTGCGCTCGCGGCCGATGGCCTCCGGCAGGCTGGTGGTCGGGGCGGCCACGATGGCGCCGGTCGGGGCGTAGGTGAGCAGTTTCAGGGTCAGCAGGGAGCGCTGGACCATCTCCCGCCAGCGCCCGTGGTAGCGGGAGGCGCTGAGCCACTTGCGCCAGAAGCGGACCGTGGCCTCGAAGTCGGCCCCGGCCTCGCGCCGGGCGCAGCCGAGGAGGGCGACCTCGTCGTCGACCCGGTCGAGGGCGAAGACCGCGGACTCGCCCTCGAGCAGTTTGAAGCGCGACCGTACGTCCCGGCCGTCGCACTCCAGGGGCGCGGTGGCGGTCAGCGCCAGGGACAGGGAGGGGGATTCGAAGAGCACCCTGTTGCCCTGCATCCGCGCGGTGTGCGGCTCGGCTCCGTAGCCGAAGCGGGGCGCCACCTGTGCGGTGAAGGGGAGGGTGCCGCGTACGCAGCGCACCCGCCTGATCAGCCGGTGCCGCCCGGAGTCGCGGGAGTCGTCGACGACGGGCATGAAGTCCTGGATCTCCCCCGCGCCGTCGGCGGCGGAGAAGCGGGTGATCAGCACATTGGTGTCGGGGAAGTAGAACTGGCGGGTCCGCGCGGGGACGTCGGTGGCCAGTTCGAAGGAGCCGCCCCGTTCCGCGTCCAGGATCGAGCCGAACACGCTGGGCGCGTCGAAGCGCGGGCAGCAGTACCAGTCGATCGTGCCGTTCGTCCCCACGAGGGCGACGGTGCGCAGATCGCCGATCAGTCCGTGGTCCGCGATCGGCAGATAGCGCGAGGAGGCCGTCGGGAAGAGCGTCTCCTGCCCGTATCCGGCGTCGTCGAACACCATGTCAGGCCTCCCTGCCGTCGCGGCTCCGCCGCACGGCCGCTTACTCGGCGGCGCGTACTCCCATCGCGGCAGATATTCCTATAACAGGGTAAATCACCCCGTAATCGGCCAGGGTCGGTGTAGATGGGCCAGGTCGTCGGGCGGCGGGGTGGCGGGGTGGTAGATGGGCGGGGCCTGGTCGATGGCGGCCGCCGGGGCGTCGGCCAGCTGGAAGCGGCCGCGCAGGCGCCGGTAGAACTGCAGGGGGGTCAGCCGCGCCAGGCGCAGGCAGTACGGGGCCCGGTAGGCCGCCATCCAGTCCCCCGGTTCCAGCACCCCGCGCAGCTCCCCGTCGATGCTGACGGCGACGCGCCCGGAGTGGGGCAGTACGCGGACCGCGACGATCTCGTCGGCGTCGGCGATCACGGTGCGGTCGAAGGCCATATGCGGGGCGACCGGGGTGAAGACGATCGCATCGGCCTCGGGGGCCAGCACGGGGCCTCCGGCGGCGAAGCTGTAGGCGGTGGAGCCGGTGGGGGTCGCGACGATGAGGGCGTCGGCCGAGTAGCAGGCCAGCAGCTGCTCGGCCAGATACACGGCCAGGTTCACCTGCCGGTTCCGGGCGAGCTTTTCGAAGACCACATCGTTGACCGCGGTGACGTCCAGGGGAATGCCCCAGCTGGCCTTGTCCGTGGCGCCGGGGCGCACGGCCGGCGCGGGCAGCGCGGGGCCGCGCCCGTAGCACAGCGGCTCCTCCAGGCCGGTGGGCGTATCCAGCGGGCGCGACGCCCGGAGGGTGAGCACCATCCGCTCCTCGATGACCGTCTGGTCCCGGTGGAGGGCGTCCAGCGCGCCCTCCACCTGGTCGGTGGTGATCTCGGTGAGGAAGCCGACCCGGCCCACGTTCACCCCCAGCACCGACGCCCCGTCCTTGGCGGCGATCCGCGCCCCGCGCAGAAACGTGCCGTCGCCGCCGAAGGTCATGACCACCCCCGGGTGGCCCGCGGCCACGGCCTCTTCCTGGCCGCCGCGCCTGGGCACCCCCGCCTGCCATACGTCGAGGTCGGTGCAGACGACACCGTGCGCGGCACACCACTCCCGCGCGGTCCGCGCCGCCGCGACGGCGACCGGACGGCCCTGGTGAACGACGAGGCCGAGCCGGGTCAGAGGCATCGCCTCCACGGTAGTCCGCGCCGGTCCGTCCCGCAGATCGCGTCAGCCCTCCCGGCGCCGAGGGCGCGGGTCAGTCGGCGAGCCGGCGGCTGATGACCAGGCGCTGGATCTGGTTGGTGCCCTCGAATATCTGCATGATCTTGGCCTCGCGCATATAGCGCTCGACGGGATAGTCACGGGTGTATCCGTAGCCGCCGAAGACCTGGACCGCGTCGGTGGTGACCTTCATGGCGGCGTCGGTGGCGATGAGCTTGGCCACGCTGGCCTGCCGGCTGTACGGGCGTCCCGCGTCGCGGCGGCGGGCGGCGTCGAGGTAGGTGGCGCGTGCGGAGTCGACGGCGGCGGCCATGTCCGCCAGCAGGAAGCCGAGCCCCTGGTGGTCGATGATCTTCCGGCCGAACGCGGTGCGTTCATGGGCGTAGGCGACGGCGGCGTCCAGGGCGGCCTGGGCCAGTCCGGTGGCGCAGGCGGCGATGCCGAGCCGGCCGGAGTCCAGGGCGCTGAAGGCGATCTGCAGCCCTTGCCCTTCCCGTCCGATGAGCCGGTCGGAATCGAGCAGGGCGTTGTCCCAGAAGGCGGCCGTGGTGGGGATGGCGTGCAGGCCCATCTTCTCTTCGGGCCGGCCGAAGGTGAGGCCGTCGGTGTGGCCGGGGGCGAGGAAGCAGGAGATGCCGTCGCTGCCAGGGGAGGTGCGGGCGAAGAGGGCATAGAACCCGGCTTCGCCGCCGTGGGTGATCCAGGCCTTGGCGCCGTTGATCCGGTAGCCGTCGGCGCCCTTGTCGGCCCGGCAGGTCAGAGCCGCGGCGTCCGAGCCGGCCTGCGGTTCGGAGAGGCTGTATCCGCCGATGAGTCGGCCGCTGAGGATGTCGTCCGCCCAGCGGCCGCGCTGGGCGTCGGTGCCGAAGGTGAGAAGGGGGAAGGCTGCGAGGGTGTGGACGCTCACCGCGACGGCGACGGCCGCCCAGCGCGCGGCCAGTTCCTCCAGGGCCTGGAGATAGACCTCATAGGGCTGCTCGCCCCCGCCGTACTGCTCCGGGTAGGGCAGACCCAGCAGGCCCGCTTCGCCGAGCAGGGCGAACAGGCCCTCGGGATAGGTCTCGGCGCGTTCATGTCCGTCGACGCGGGGGGAGAGTTCCTTGTCGGCGATGTCGCGGACGAGGTCCAGCAGGTCCTCGGCCTCCCGGGTGGGCAGCAGGCGGTCGACGGTCATGACGATGCTCCTGGGCGCGTACGGGTGGACGGGCGCGCTCAGGACAGCAATACGAGGCCGTGCGCCACAAGGACCTTGCGAGAAGTCGGGTCCGAGACGCAAAATATTTCCACAAGCAGGCTGTTCAGACAGTTTTGTTGCGCGTGGGGGCGCTGTTTTATCGAGCCGAAGCGGGGGCCTGGATGACCGAGATCGACGATGTGGACCGCCAGTTGCTGCGGATGCTCCGGGAGGACGGGCGGCGCACCTTCTCCGAGATGGCGCCCGCGGTCGGGCTGTCGGTGGCCGCGGTCAAGCGCCGGGTGGACCGGCTGCGGGACAGCGGTGTGATCACGGGCTTCACGGTGCAGGTCGATCACGCCAAACTGGGCCGGGGCATCGAGGCGTTCGTGGAGCTGTCGTATACGGGGACCACTCCTGTCGGGGAGATCGTCCGCACCGCGTACGAGGTGCCCGAGGTCCAGGCGGTCTTCACGATCGCGGGCGATCCCGACGCGCTGGTGCATGTCCGGGTGCGGGACATCGAGCATCTGCAGCAGGTGATCGACGGGCTGCGGCGCGCGGGGCAGGTCACCGGCACCAAGACGCTGATGGTGCTGGGCTCCTGGACGAGAGACGCCTGACAGGGGACGCCTGAGGAGTCGCGACCGGCCCCGCGGGCCGCGGAGGGGATGGCCGCAGGTCAGTCCGCGGCGGCGATGGCGCAGGCGGGATGGCCCCAGCCGTCGGGGTTCTTCTTGATGGTCTCGCCCTTCGCGTACGGGGCTCCGCAGCGGCACCGGCCGGGGAACTTCGCCGTGATGGAGCCACCCGAGCGGGCGCCGCTCCCCCGCCGCGCCGCGGTCCCCTTGCTCGCCTTGCTCGCCTGCTTGCCGCCGTTTCCGGCCGGGGCCTGGGGCTCGGGCAGGGCCGAGCCGAGGGAGCTGCCGATGGCCTGCTGGGAGCGGGCCGTGTCGCTGGCCGCCTGGTCCGCGGCCGCGTTGAACGGGTCGCCGCCCACCTGGTGGGCCGCCACGTACACGAACTCCACGTCCCGGCCGCCCAGCAGCTCGTCGATGCGCACCACGAGATCGCGGTTGGCCACCGGGCTGCCCGAGGCGGTCTTCCAGCCCTTTCTGCGCCATCCCGGCAGCCAGGTGGTGACCGCCTTCATCGCGTACTGCGAGTCCATCCGCACCTCGAGCGGCACCGCCGGGTCGGTGGCCTCCAACAGGCGCATGAGCGCGGTCAGTTCGGCCACGTTATTGGTGGCGGTGCCCAATGGCCCGGCCTCCCACCGCGCCACCGCGCCGTCGGCGCCCGCCAAGACCCATGCCCAGGCAGCGGGCCCGGGGTTGCCCTTCGACGCCCCGTCGCACGCGGCAATGATCCGTGTCGTCATCCCCCGATACTGCCACCTGCGCGGACCCCTCCCGCACCCGAGCGACCTCGGCGGGCGCTCAGCGGCTGATGTGCATCCCCGGCAGGAGCCGGTCCCGGTACTCTTCCGGTTCGCCGACCCAGCCGGCCATCAGCACCAGGCCGGAGGCCCGGTGCACGGCGAGAAAGCCGAAGGGCCGGTCGAAGTGGGCGTGGACCAGTTGCGCCCGGTGCGGGGGCGTCGACGGCACACCGCCGGGCGCCGCGGCCATCGCGGTCACCGCGGCGGCCCGGAAGCCGAGGGCGCCGAAGGTCGCCGTCGCGCTCTGCTTCGCCGCCGAGATCGCCAGCGGCGCGGCACTGATCCCCGGGAAGTGGCCTTGCGAGGCGTTCTGCGCGGAGCTGAGCCCGAACAGCGGCGCGTGGTCGAGCAGATCGTGGTCACCGTCCACGGTGAAGGGCACCGATTCGACGCGCAGCACGGGCGTCCCGTCCCAGCTCGCCACGGTCTCGACGGTCAGGCCGGGTCCGGGGGCACCGAGCGAAAGCGCCTCGCCCTCGGTCGTCGGATACGCCCCGCCGAGCGACGCCACGCCCGCCGACAGCACCTGCCCGCCCGCGTCGCCCTCCGCACCGAGGAGCAGATGTACGTCCAGGCCGCTGTCCCCCTCGACCCGCAGCACGGTCAGCGGGCCGTCGGGGGTGTGCGCGACGGCGATCTCGTCCGACAGATGGCCGGTGCGGAACAGACCGGCCAGTGTGCGCCCGGCCCAGGGGCCGTGGCGCGGGACCGTCACGGAGGGGTCGAACGGCCGTCGCCAGGTCGTCCGTACGACCAGGGCCGTGGCCAGCACCAGCAGCGTGTTCGGGTCGACCACGGGGGGCATCTTGTCGATCATGCCGTCGGTATGGCGCGCCGCCCAGGCGTTCATCCGCTCGAGGTCGGCCTCCACATCGCCGGTGAGGGCACCGTGGGTCTCCAGGGGCAGCCGGCTCAGCCACTCGGGGCGCAGCGGCAGCTCCTCACGGGTCCACAGCCCGAGGGCCGCGTCGACACCCGGCAGCTCGCCCAGCGCGGCGAGCAGATTCCGGCCCTGGGCGAGGGCGGTTTCCGCGCCGATCCCCAGGGCCTCTTCCAGCTCCCGCCGGGCCGGGCCGTCGGCGCCGTCGGCGAGCAGGGCGAGGGCCGGCCAGACGCCGGCCGCGGTGAGGACCGTGCCGCGCCCGTGCACCGCTTCCCGCGCCCAGTTCGCCGTCATCGCGTTGACGGCACGCGCCGCCGTGGCGTCCTCGGTGACCATCTTCTCCCCCGTGTCCTGCGACCACGTGTCCTGCGACCCTGTGTCCCGCGAATCACCTTAACGATCTCCAGTGCGTCAGATCACACGGGCCTCCGGAATAGGGGCGGCGGGCCTCTCGTTCTGTTGAATGTTTCATAGCTAAACATAAAGGGATCGGGCCCATGCGCATGCGATCCAGCGGGAGAAGCGGACCGGTGAACAATGACTGATGCACTCAAGCGCCTGGCCGACGAAGGCGTCGCGATCTGGCTCGACGACCTTTCGCGGGGGCGCATCGCCTCCGGCAACCTGGCCGAGCTGATCGACCGAAGCCATGTGGTCGGGGTCACCACCAATCCGTCGATCTTCCAGAAGGCGATCTCCGGCGGCGACGGCTATGAGGACCAGCTCCGCGACCTGGCCACCCGCGGGGTGACCGTGGACGAGGCCATCCGCATGGTCACCACCGCCGATGTACGGGACGCCGCGGACGTCCTGCGCCCGGTGTTCGACTCCACCGGCGGCCGGGACGGCCGGGTGTCCATCGAGGTCGACCCGCGGCTCGCCCACCGCACCGCCGCCACCGTCGCCGAGGCCAAGCAGCTCGCCTGGCTCGTCGACCGCCCCAACACCCTGATCAAGATCCCGGCCACCGAGGCCGGGCTCCCCGCGATCACCGAGGTCATCGGCGCGGGCATCAGCGTGAATGTCACGCTGATCTTCTCGCTCGACCGCTACAAGGCCGTGATCGACGCCTATCTGGCCGGTCTGGAGCAGGCCCGGGCGGCGGGCCTGGACCTGTCGGAGATCCACTCGGTGGCGTCCTTCTTCGTCTCCCGTGTGGACACCGAGATCGACAAGCGCCTCGACAAGCTCGGCACCGAGGCCGCGAGGGCCCTCAAGAGCCGGGCCGCCCTGGCCAACGCCCGCCTCGCCTACCAGGCGTACGAAGAGGCCTTCGGCGGCGAGCGGTGGCGGTCCCTGGAGGAGGCGGGCGCGAGTAGGCAGCGGCCGCTGTGGGCCTCGACCGGCGTCAAGGACCCCGCCCTCCCCGACACCCTGTACGTCACCGAACTGGTCGCCCCCGACACGGTCAACACCATGCCCGAGGCCACCCTGGCGGCCACCGCCGACCACGGCGAGATCACCGGCGACACCGTCCGCGGCAGCTACCAGGACGCCCAGGCAGTCCTCGACGAACTGGCCGCGCTGGGCGTCTCGTACGACGAGGTGGTCCGGCTGCTGGAGGACGAGGGCGTCCAGAAGTTCGAGCAGGCCTGGCTGGACCTGCTCACCTCCACCGAAGCCGAACTCCGGCGCCTGGCGCCCAAGGAGGCGTGAACAACCATGTCGGCAACCACAGCCGGCCAGTGGGTCAACCCGCTGCTCGACCCGGCGGACCGCCGCCTGCCGCGCACCGCGGGCCCCTCCGGGCTGGTCATCTTCGGCGTCACCGGCGACCTGTCGCGCAAGAAGCTGATGCCCGCCGTGTACGACCTGGCCAACCGCGGTCTGCTGCCCCCGGGCTTCTCCCTCGTGGGCTTCGCCCGCCGCGACTGGGAACACCAGGACTTCGCCCAGGTCGTCCACGACGCGGTCAGGGAACACGCCCGGACCCCGTTCCGCGAGGAGGTCTGGCGGCAGCTCGCCGAGGGCATGCGCTTCGTCCCCGGTGAGTTCGACGACGACAAGGCGTTCAAGCAGCTCCGCGAGACCGTCGACGAGCTCGACGCGGCGCGCGGCACCAGCGGCAACTTCGCCTTCTACCTCTCCGTACCGCCGAAGTTCTTCCCCACCGTCGTGCGGCAGCTCAAGCGGCACGGGCTGTCCGACGCCCCCGAGGCGTCCTGGCGGCGCGCGGTCATCGAGAAGCCCTTCGGACACGACCTGGCCTCCGCCGAGGAGCTGAACCAGGTCGTCCACGAGGTGTTCGCACCCGACCAGGTCTTCCGCATCGACCACTACCTGGGCAAGGAGACCGTCCAGAACATCCTGGCGCTGCGCTTCGCCAACCAGATGTTCGAGCCGATCTGGAACCGGTCGTATGTCGACCATGTGCAGATCACCATGGCCGAGGACATCGGCATCGGCGGGCGCGCCGGCTACTACGACGGCATCGGCGCGGCCCGGGACGTCATCCAGAACCACCTCCTCCAGCTCCTCGCGCTGACCGCGATGGAGGAGCCGGCCGGATTCGACGCCGAGTCGCTGGTCGCCGAGAAGCTGAAGGTCCTCAAGGCGGTCAAGCTCCCCGCCGACCTCGGTGCGCACTCGGTGCGCGGCCAGTACGCGGCCGGCTGGCAGGGCGGCGAGCTGGTGCGGGGCTATCTGGAGGAAGAGGGCATCGCCTCGGACTCCGGGACCGACACCTACGCGGCCCTCAAGCTGGAGGTCGACAACCGCCGCTGGGCCGGTGTGCCCTTCTATCTGCGGACCGGTAAGCGGCTCGGGCGGCGGGTGACCGAGATCGCGGTGGTCTTCCAGCGCGCCCCGCACTCCCCCTTCGACGCCACCGACACCCAGGAGCTGGGGCAGAACGCCCTGGTCATCCGGGTGCAGCCGGACGAGGGCATCACGGTCAGGTTCGGCTCCAAGGTGCCCGGCACCTCCATGGAGATCCGGGACGTGACGATGGACTTCGCGTACGGCGAGTCGTTCACGGAGGAGAGCCCGGAGGCGTACGAGCGGCTGATCCTCGACGTCCTGCTCGGCGACGCCAACCTGTTCCCGCGCACGGAGGAGGTCGAGGAGTCCTGGAAGATCCTCGATCCCGTGGAGGACTACTGGGACACCCACGGCCGGCCCGAGCAGTACACCGCCGGCACCTGGGGCCCCAAGGCCGCGGACGACATGCTCGCACGAGACGGACGGAACTGGCGGCGGCCATGAACATCGATCTGACCAACACCACATCGAGCAAGATCAACGCGGCCCTGGTGGAGGCCCGCCGGGCGGCGGGCAGCCCCGCCGTCGGCATGGTGCTCACCCTGGTCGTCGTCACCGACGAGGGCAACCACTACGACGCGCTCAAGGCCGCCGCCGACGCCTCCCGGGAACACCCCTCGCGGATCCTGGCGGTCATCAAGCGGCCCGGCCGCTCCCCGCGTGAGCGGCGCACCGCCCGCCTCGACGCCGAGGTGCGCGTCGGCGGCGACGCCGGGGGCGGCGAGACCGTCGTGCTGCGGCTGCACGGCGAACTCGCGGACTACGCGGACTCGGTGGTGCTGCCGCTGCTGCTGCCGGACGCCCCGGTCGTGGTCTGGTGGCCGGTCGACGCCCCGGCCCGGCCCGCGCAGGACCCGCTGGGCGCGCTCGCACAGCGACGGATCACCGACGCGTACGCCGTCGAGGAGCCGCTGGAGCAGCTGGCCGCCCGCGCCGCCTCGTACGCGCCCGGCGACACCGACCTGGCCTGGACCCGGCTCACCCCGTGGCGGGCCATGCTCGCGGCGGCGCTGGACCAGGCCCGTACGGAGGTCATCTCGGCGGTGGTGGAGAGCGAGGCGGACAACCCGAGCGCCGAGCTGCTGGCCCGCTGGTTCGCCAACCGGTTGAAGGTGCCCGTGGAGCAGGTGGTCACCGACGGCCCGGTGGTCACCGGGGTCCGGCTGCGCACCGCTGCCGGGGACATCCACATCGACCGGCCGGACGGCCCGGTGGCCACGCTGTCCATTCCGGGTCAGCCCGACCGTACCCTCGCGCTGAAGGTGCGCAGCACGGCCGAGCTGATCGCCGAGGAGCTGCGCCGGCTCGACCCCGACGAGGCGTACGCCGCCGCCCTGCGCGCCCGGGTCACCGCCCCGGCGCCGGCGCCCGCACCGGCTCCCGCCGCTTCCGAGGAGAAGGAGCAGAAGGATGTCTGACCCCGCCCGTCTCGACCGGCTTCCCGAGTGGGCCGCGCTCGCGGGGCACCGCGAGCAGCTCGCGGGAGTCCATCTGCGCGATCTGTTCGCCGCCGACGCCGGGCGCGCCGACCGCTATGTGGTGCGGGTCGGGGATCTGCATATCGACTACTCCAAGCACCTGGTGACCGACGACACGCTGCGGCTGCTGAGGGAGCTGGCGAAGCCGCGCGGCGTCGCTGACCTGCGGGACGCGATGTTCCGTGGCGAGAAGATCAATGTCACCGAGAAGCGGGCGGTGCTGCACACCGCGCTGCGCGCCCCGCGCGACGCGGTGATCGAGGTCGACGGCGAGAACGTGGTCCCGGCCGTGCACGCGGTGCTGGACAAGATGGCGGCCTTCGCACGGCGGGTCCGCTCGGGCGAGTGGACCGGCGCCACCGGCAAGCGCATCCGGACCGTCGTGAACATCGGCATCGGCGGCTCGGACCTGGGCCCCGCGATGGCGTACGAGGCGCTGCGCCCGTACAGCGCGCGGGAGTTGGACGTCCGCTTCGTGTCCAATGTGGACGGCGCCGATCTGCACGAGGCCGTACGGGACCTGGACCCGGCCGAGACGTTGTTCATCGTCGCGTCGAAGACCTTCACCACGATCGAGACCATCACCAACGCCACCTCCGCACGCGGCTGGCTGCTGGCCGGTCTCGGCGCCGACGCCGGCGAGGAGGCGGTGGCCAGTCACTTCGTGGCGCTGTCCACCAACGCGGAGAAGGTGGCGGAGTTCGGCATCGACCCGGCCAACATGTTCGAGTTCTGGGACTGGGTCGGCGGGCGCTACTCGTTCGACTCCGCCATCGGCCTGTCGCTGATGATCGCCATCGGCCCGGAGCGGTTCCGCGAGCTGCTGGACGGCTTCCATCTGGTCGACGAGCACTTCCGCACCGCCCCCGCGGAGGCCAACGCGCCGCTGCTGCTGGGGCTGCTGGGCGTGTGGTACGGCGGGTTCTTCGACGCCCAGGCGCATGCGGTGCTGCCGTACAGCCACTATCTGTCGAAGTTCACCGCGTATCTGCAGCAGCTGGACATGGAGTCCAACGGCAAGTCGGTGGACCGCGAGGGCAATCCGGTCGACTGGCAGACCGGCCCGGTGGTCTGGGGCACCCCCGGCACCAACGGCCAGCACGCCTACTACCAGTTGCTCCACCAGGGCACCAAGCTCATCCCGGCCGATCTGATCGGCTTCGCCCGGCCGGTGGCGGAGCTCGGCCCCGAACTGGCCGCCCAGCACGATCTGCTGATGGCCAATCTCTTCGCCCAGGGCCAGGCGCTGGCGTTCGGCAAGACGGCGGAGGAGGTGCGCGCCGAGGGCATCGCCGAGGAGCAGGTCGCGCACCGCACCTTCCGCGGCAACAAGCCCACCACCACGATCCTGGCCGCCGAGCTGACCCCCTCGGTGCTGGGTCAGCTGATCGCGCTGTACGAGCACAAGGTGTTCGTCCAGGGCGCGATCTGGAACATCGACTCGTTCGACCAGTGGGGCGTGGAGCTCGGCAAGGTCCTGGCCAAGCGGGTCGAGCCGGCGCTCACCGAGGGCGCCGCCGTACCGGGTCTGGACGCCTCCACCACCGCCCTGGTCGCCGCCTACCGCTCGCTGCGCCACGAACAGCAAAGGAAGATCTGAGATGCAGCTTGGACTCATCGGCCTGGGCAAGATGGGCGGCAATATGCGCGAGCGCATCCGCCGCGCGGGCCACACCGTCATCGGCTATGACCGCGACCCCGGCCTCTCCGACGTCGCCGGCCTCGCCGAGCTCGTCGGCGCGCTCGACAAGCCGCGCGTGGTGTGGGTCATGGTCCCCGCCGGCGGCCCCACCCAGGCCGTCATCGACGAACTGGCCGGCCTTCTCTCCCCCGGCGACATCGTGGTCGACGGCGGCAACTCCCGCTGGACCGACGACGAGAAGCACGCGGAGCAGCTGGCCGCGCGCGGCATAGGCTTCGTCGACGTCGGAGTATCCGGCGGCGTCTGGGGCCTGCAGAACGGTTACGCCCTGATGGTGGGCGGCGACCCCGAGCACATCGCCGTCGTCAAGCCCGTCTTCGACGCGCTCAAGCCCGAGGGCGACTTCGGCTACGTCCACGCCGGGAAGGTCGGCGCCGGGCATTTCGCGAAGATGGTCCACAACGGTATCGAGTACGCGATGATGCAGGCCTACGCCGAGGGCTGGGAGCTGCTGGAGGCCGTGGACTCGGTCACCGATGTCCGTGAGGTCTTCCGCTCCTGGCGCGAGGGCACTGTCATCCGTTCCTGGCTGCTGGACCTCGCGGTGGGCGCCCTGGACGACGACGAGCACCTGGAGAAGCTGCGGGGCTACGCGGAGGACTCCGGCGAGGGCCGCTGGACCGTCGAGGCGGCCATCGACAACGCCGTGCCGCTGCCCGCCATCACGGCCTCGCTCTTCGCCCGGTTCGCGTCCCGCCAGGACGACTCCCCGCAGATGAAGATGATCGCCGCACTGCGCAACCAGTTCGGCGGCCACGCGGTCGAGGCCAGCGAGGGCTGAGCCCGTCCCGGTCCCGGTCCGCCACGGCGGGCCGGGACCTCCACTCAGAGGTGGAAGCGCGGGCGCCGGTCCTCGGGCACCAGGGCGATGTACTCGGGGTGCTTGCCGATCCAGCCCCGTACGAAGGTGCAGTACGGCAGCACCGCGAGGCTTTGCTCCCGCGCCGAGTCGAGCGCCGCGTGCACCAGCCGCCCGCCGAGGCCCCTGCCCTCGAAGCGGGGGTCGATCTCGGTGTGAGTGAACGCGATCCGGTCGTCGGAGCGCTCATACGCCGCGAAGCCCGCGAGCTCCCCGCTCTCGCCGTCGAAGATCTCAAAGCGCGACTGCCCCGGGTTGTCCGTGACGCGTGGTTCCACTGTTCCTCCTGCGGTACGGGTTCCTCCTGCGGTACGGGTGATCGGACCGTACACAGGTACGGTCCGACTCTCACCGTAAGGCCGAGGGCGGCCGGTGCGCGTGAGGGAGGCTAGCGCACGAGGCAGGGGCGCTTGTTGTCGAACGTCCAGTCCGGGACGAGGTACCGCATCGCGGCCGCGTCGTCGCGGGCCCCGAGCGCCTTCTCCTGGTAGAGCTCGTGGGCGGCGAGGAGCCGGTCCATGTCGAGCCGGACGCCGAGGCCGGGGAGGTCGGAGATGGCGACCCGGCCATCGGCGATCCGGGGCGGCTCGACGGTGAGCCGTTCCAGCCCTTCCTGCCAGATCCAGTGCGTGTCCAGGGCGTTGTACTCACCCGGCGCGGCCGCACCGCAGTGGGCCACCATCGCCAGGGAGATGTCGAAGTGGTTGTTCGAGTGGCAGCCCCAGGTCAGCCCCATCTCATGGCACAGCTGGGCGACCCGTACCGAGCCCTGCATGGTCCAGAAGTGCGGATCGGCCAGCGGGATGGACACGGACTGCAGCGCCAGGGTGTGGGTCATCTGCCGCCAGTCGGTAGCGATCATGTTCGTCGCCGTGGGGAGGCCGGTGGCGCGGCGGAACTCCGCCAGGATCTCGCGGCCCGAGTAGCCCCCCTCGGCTCCGCACGGGTCCTCGGCGTAGGCGAGGGTGCCCAGCAGGGGCCGGCACAGCTCGATGGCCTCGCGCAGTGACCAGGCGCCGTTGGGGTCGAGGGTGATCCGGGCCTCGGGGAAGCGCTCCTTGAGCGCCCGGATGGCCCTGACCTCCTCATGGCCCTCCAGGACCCCGCCCTTGAGCTTGAAGTCGCGGAAGCCGTACAGGTCGTAGGTGGCCTCGGCCTGCCGGACGATCGCCTCGGGGGTCAGGGCCTCCTCGTGCCGGATGCGGTACCACTCCTCGTCGGCGTCCGGCTCGCGGACGTACTCCAGGTCGGTGCGGTCGGGGTCGCCGACGTAGAACAGATAGCCGAGGACCCGGACGGAGTCACGCTGCTGTCCGTCGCCCAGGAGCGCCGCGACGGGGACGTCGAGGTGCTGTCCCAGCAGGTCGAGCAGCGCCGATTCGACCGCGGTGACGGCGTGGACGGTGGTGCGCAGATCGAAGGTCTGCAGCCCCCGCCCTCCGGAGTCGCGGTCGGCGAACGTGGCCCCGATCTCGCGCAGCACGCGCTTGTAGTCGCCCACGCGCGCGCCGACGACGAGGGAGGCGGCGTCCCGCAGCGTCTGTGTGATCTTCTCGCCGCCCGGCACCTCGCCCAGGCCCGTGCGCCCTTCGGAGTCCTCGAGGACGACCACGTTGCGGGTGAAGTAGGGGCCGTGCGCCCCGGAGAGGTTGAGCTCCATGCAGTCCCGGCCGGCGACCGGGTAGACGGAGAAGGCGGTGATGGTTGGCTGGCTCATGGACGGGTTCCTTGCCTCCGAAATAGCTTCACGCATGCGCACGACATCTACATATGAAGATGGAGGCTAGGCTCGCGAACGCGATGGGTCAATGGGTCCACGCTCATGGATTACGAGCGCTCATGGATTACGGACGGTCACGGATGACGATCAGTCGCGCCGCTCACGAGGAGGGGGGCCGGCCCGGCAAGATGATCATGGTCCGGGGCCCACGGAGGGTGATGTGCTGTTTGTAGCGGAGCGCGTCTTCCTCCAGCCGCGCCCCGGGGAGCCGGGAGACCAGTGTCTCCAGGGCTGTGGTGGCCTCCAGCCGGGCCAGCGGCGCACCCAGGCAGAAGTGCGGGCCGGCGCCGAAGGCCAGGTGCTGGTCGGCTCCGCGGTGGATGTCGAAGCGGTCCGGGTCCGGGAACACCTCCGGATCACGGCCCGCCGCCCCCAGCTGGAAGCACACCTCGCTCCCCGCGGGCAGATCGACATCACCGATGCGCATGGGTTCCAGCAGGAATCTGTTGGTGAGCTGGACCGGGGGGTCGTAGCGCAGCGTCTCCTCGACGGCCGCCGCGGCGAGGGCGGGGTCCGCCCGCACCTCGGCCATCTGCTCGGGGTCGCGCAGCAGGGCCAGATAGCAGTGGGCGATGAGGCTCACCGTCGTCTCGTAGCCGGCCGTCAGGAGCAGCGTGCAGGTGGAGACCAGTTCGTCGGTGGTGAGCTGGTCGCCCTGGTGCTCCAGATGTACGAGCTCGGAGAGCAGGCCCGGGCGCGGGGCACGGCGGCACTCCTCGAACCAGGCGTGGAAGTAGCGGTTGAACTCGGTCGCGGTGGCCCGCACCAGCCGGTCGTTGTCCGGGTCCGCGGACTGCTGGGGCGGCGGGTCGAACGCCACCCGGGTCAGCCGGTCCACCCAGTCCTGGATCTTCTCCCGGTCCTCGGCGGGCACGCCCAGCAGTTCGCCGATGACGCGGGACGGCAGGGGGTGGGCGAATCGCGAGATCAGATCGAACCGGTCCGGTCCGGCGAGGTCCGCGGCCAGTTCCTCGGCGATCTGCCGGATGCGCGGTGCCAGGGCGGTCACCGCCTTGCGGGTGAAGGCCCGGGACACCAGCCGGCGCAGTCGGGTGTGGTCGGGGGGATCCATCGACAGGAAGGACGGTACGACCGGGCGGCGGCTGATGACGTCCGCGCCCCGGCTGATCCGGTCCGCGCTGAGCCGGGGGTCGTGCAGCAGCCTGGCGCAGTCGCGGTGCCGTGCGACCACGACGCCCCTCCCGCCCGCGAAGCGGAACGGCGAGGCTTCCCGTATCCGGTGCAGCACCGGATACGGGTCCGGCCGGTTCGACGGGTGGTACAGCTCGTCGAGCAGGTCCGCGTCCGGTGTGCCCGGCATGGCGAAGTCACCTCTCTCAGGTATCCGGAAGGGCCGCCCGCCCACCGCCCGCGCTGTCGACACCGCCCGCACCTTCCACTCCTTCCATGTCTCCCGGGCCCGCCATGCCGTCCAGCGAGGCATAGAAGTCGCGGAGGGCGCTGTTCACCGGCTCCGGGGTGGCGTAGGGAAGGAAGTGTTCACCGCCCGGGACGACCTTGAAGTCGCAGTGCGGGCCGATGAGCCCGGCCATACGGCGGGCCTGGTCGACGGTCAGCAGTCGGTCCCGGTCGCCGCAGAGGGCGAGGGTGGGTACGGCGATCTCGCCCTCGGCGGGCCGGTGTTCGATGAGGTTCGGCAGCACGCTGTGTTTGAACAGCCGCAGGAACCCGGGGATGGCTCGCGCTTCCCGGCGGACCCAGCCCGCGGGGGTGCGCTCGCCGCTGAGGTAGTAGCCGAGCAGCAGATTCAGGAGCAGCGGCGGGATGAGGCGTTCGCCGGGGTTGCGGTAGGCGGCGTTGGCCAGATACCGCACCGGCGCGGGGAAGGTGTAGCGGTCGGCCAGGCCGACCAGGCACAGGGAACGGCAGCGGTCCGGGCGGGACTTGGCCAGGTGGTAGGCCGCGGACCCGGTGTCGCTCCAGGCGTACACATGGGCGCTGTCGATCTCCAAGGCGTCCAGCACCAGCTGGACTTCCTCGGCCCGGTCGGCCACCGCCACCCGTGAGGTGCGGCTCAGTCTCGGCTCGTAGACGATGAACTCATGGTCGCACGCGAGGGCCTGAATCTGCCTCGCGTAGACGAAGTTGGTCTCGGCGACCATCGGGAGGCAGATGACCGGGGTCCCCGAGCCGATGCGGGCGCAGGGCACTTGGGAGCCGCCGGACAGACGCAGCGGCCGCATCAACCGCTTCAGGGCCTCCCGGTCGGACACCGCCTCCTGGCTGATGTCCACCGCGCGGCGTGGCGTGGGCATGGCCGCCCCTCAGGTCTCGATGGCGGCGGCGCCGCAGGCGAAGCCGACGCCGAAGGTGGTGAGCAGGGCCTTGGTGCCGGGGGGCATTCTGCCTTCGTGCCGGGCCAGGGAGAGGTTGACCAGCAGGCTGGCCGGGCCCATGTTGCCGAGGTGGCTGACGGGGGTGGGGACGGCGGAGGCCGGGAAGCCCAGCTCGCGGGAGACCATCGTCAGCAGCCGGACGTTGGGCTGGTGGGCGAGCACGAGATCGACGTCCTGCGGCTGCCAGCCCGCTTCCTTCATGGTGGCGCGGATGACTCCGGGGACGGTGCTCTTGCCGAACCGGGCCAGCGCCATGCCCTGCATGGTGTAGTAGCCGACCTCGAGTCTCACCGCGGAGTCCTCCGGGTGTTTGGCGTGGATCGGCGCCACGCCCAGTTGCCACTGGTCGGAGTGGGTTTCCCAGTGGATGGCGCGGATCGCCAGGGGCGTGCCCTGGGTGGATTCCGCCGAGAGGATCGCGGCCCCGGCGCCGGCCCCGAACAGCCCTGCGGTGCCGAGGTCGTTGGGGTCGACGGCCCACAGGAAGTCCGCGGCGGCGGACAGGATGACGCGGCGGCAGCGGCCCATGGCGAGCAGGGTCTCGGCGATCTCGAGGGCGGCCACCGGCTCGGCGCAGGCGCCGTCGATGCCCAGCACTCGGACGCGCTTGAGGCCCAGGTGGCCACTGAGGACGGCGCCCGCGGAGGGGGTCAGATGGGTGGGGCCGTTCTGGATGTGCAGGAGTACGGTTTCGTGCCCGATGTCGTCCGGGCCAAGCCGCGCTTCCTTCAGCGCCGTGGTGACGGCCTCGCCGGCGAGGGTCACCACGGTCTCGTGGGCGTCGGTGGCGCGTCTTTCGACGATCCCGGTGCGCCGCTGGAACCAGTCCTGCGGCAGCCCGAGAGACGTGGCCACATCGGCGTTGCGTATGATCCGCGAGCCGATGGCGTGTCCGGTCCCCGACAGCTCCAGTGCAGTCTTCATTCCATGCCCCTCCGCGTGGATGGCCATGTGCATGCCAAACCTTCCCGCTCCGGTGCGGACCATGCGGCCTCAACGCATCTTTCACGCCCCGCGACAACACTGGGAACGGTCGCCCACGGGGGGAACGACCACCGCGTCGGCGCGGGCTCCACGGGGGTGGGCCCGCGTCGGAGCGAACGCCGGCGTCATACGGGGCACAGCCGCTCCCCCGGCGGTGCGCCGATGTCCGCGCAGATGCGCTCGGCCTCCGCGCGGTGCCGGTGGGCGTCCTGCGGTCGGCCCTCGGCCGGCGCGTCGCCCAGTATCCGCAGGGCGCGGGCCGCGCCGAGGCGGTATCCGATGTCCCGGTGGATCGCGAGGGCGCCCTCCGCGAACCGCCGCGCCTCGTCGGGCGCGCCGCCGCCCAGATGCAGGGCGCCGAGCACGGTCAGCGCCTCGCCCTCGTGGAGCCGGAAGCCGGACTCGACGGCGATCCGGGCCGCCGCCTCGGCCTCGGCGCGGGCCTCGTCGTCACGCCCCAGCTCGCGGTGGACGGCCGCCAGCCCCGTGTGCGCCGCCGCCTGCTCCCTTCGGCAGCCGGTGCGCAGCGCCTCCTCCAGCGCTCCGCGGTGGTGGTCCTCCGCCGCCGGGAGGTCGCCGAGCCGGCGCACCACCGTGGCGAGGACATTGCGCACCTCGGCCTCGAAGGTGCTGCGCTTGGTCCGCTGGATGATGTGCAGCGCCTGCTCCGCGTACTCCAGGGCCTGCTGATAGTCGCCGGTGTCCCGGCAGAGGGCCGCGAACTCGGCCAGCGCGGTCTCCCGGGCGTAGGAGAACCGCGGCCAGGTGCCCGTGACGTCCACGGTCTCCATCAGGTGCGCTCGGGCCTCACCGGCCCTTCCCCGGACGCGGTGGACCAGCCCGAGGCCGCGCAGCGCGAGGGTCGTGGCGAGGAAGCTGCCGGTCTCCCGGTCGAGGCTGAGGGCCGCGCCGAACCTCTCACGGGCCTCGTCGAACCGGCCCCGGTCGGCCTGCACATAGCCCAGGTAGGCCAGCGGGGATGCCTGGGGGCGCTTCCCTCCGCCCTCGATCACCCCGCCTTCGATCACCCGCACCGCCCGGGTCAGGGAGCGCTCGCTGTGGTCGAGGCGGCCCAGCTCACGCTGGGCGGCGCCGAGGATGGTCAGGGCGATACAGCATTCGCTGGCGATCCCGCTCTCCTCGTAGCCGATCTCCTCGTACAGGGCCACGGCCGCGCTGCCGTGGTCGACGGCCTCCGCGAAGTCGGCCTCCTCCCAGCGGAGATTGCCCAGGCTGTCATGCATGGCCGCCCTGCCGTAACGGCTGCCGCCCCGCTCCGCGGCGCGCAGTCCCGCCCGCGCGGCCCGCGCCCAGTCCGGGCGCTCCCCGCTGAGCATCAGATGGCCGTGCAGGGCGTCGGCGAGCTGCCAGGTGAAGGTGGACGGGCCGAACTCGACGGCGTGGTCCATGGCCGACAGCAGATTGCTGCGCTCGGCGCCCAGCCATGTCATGGTCTCGTGCAGATCGGCGAATTCGACCGGGCGCACCACGGGGTCGCTCAGCACGTCCTCGTCGGGGACGAAGCCGGAGTAGAACTGCCCGAACAGCCGGCGCCCCGCCCTGGCGGTGGTGGACAGGTACCACACCAGCAGCCTGCGCAGGGCGGCGTCCCGGTCCTCGGCGCCGTCCTCCTGGTCGGCCCGGTCGCGGGCGTAGACCCGCAACAGGTCGTGCTGGCGGTAGCGGCCCGGCTGATGGGCCGAGACGAGGTGGCGCGCGGCCAGATGGTCGAGCAGCCGCTCGGCCTCCTTCTCCTCGGCGCCGATCAGCGCGCCGGCGGCCGCGGCGGTCACATCCGGGCCGGGCACCAGGCCGAGCAGACGGAACAGTCTGCGCTCGGCCTCGGGGAGCGCGGTGTACGACAGGTCGAAGGCGCCCTGCACCGCCGGGCGCCGCTCCCCCGCGATGTTCAGCGCGGCCAGGCGGTTGCCCTCCCGCAACTCCCGCGTCAGGCCGGCGATCCGCCGGTGCCGGCTGCCGATGAGGTTGGCCGCGCAGACCCGCAGGGCCAGCGGCAGATAGCCGCACAGCCCGACCAGTTCGGCGGCCGCCTCGGGCTCGGCCCGCACCCGTTCCTCGCCCACCGTGCGGGTCAGCAGGGTGATGGCCTCCTCCTCGCTGAAGACGTCGAGGTCCACGTGCTGGGCGTCGTGGAAGGCGGTCAGTCCGCGCAGGTCGTTGCGGCTGGTGACGACCACCAGACAGGTCGGGGAGCCCGGCAGCAGCGGTCGCACCTGCTCCAGCTCGGCCGCGTTGTCCAGCAGCACCAGCATGCGCTTGCCGGCCAGCAGCGAACGGTACAGCGCGCCCTTCGCGTCGCAGTCCTCCGGGACGCGGACGGCGGCCACGCCCAGCGCCCGCAGGAAGTGGCTCAGCGCGTCGTCGGCGGTGACCGGCGATCCGGAGGCATAGCCGCGCAGGTTCACATAGAGCTGGCCGTCCGGGAACCGCCCGGCCACCCGGTGCATCCAGTGCACCGCCAGCGTGGTCTTGCCGACGCCCGCCGTACCGGTGACCGAGGAGATCACCAGGGTCTGGGCCGGATCCGGGTCCCCCGCGGGCAACGTCGCGTCCAGCAGCCGCAGATACGCCGCGCGGCCGGTGAAGCTGGCCACGTCCGCCGGGATCTGCCTCGGCACGGGCATGGCCGCAGCGGGCTCCGCACGTCGCTCGATACCCGGGTCGGCCAGCAGGACCCGCTGGTGCAGATCGCGCAGCGACCGCCCCGGCTCCACCCCCAGCTCCTCGTCGAGGATCCGGTAGATCTCACGGTACGCGGCAAGCGCCTCGGCCTGTCTGCCCGACCGGTAGAGCGCGAGGATCAGCTGGGACCACAGCCGCTCCCGCATCCGGTGCTCACCGATCAGCACCGTGAGCTCGCCGATCGCCTCGTCGTGCCGGCCCAGCGTCAGAAGCGCGTCGATCCGCTCCTCCTTGGCCGTCAGCCGCAGCTCCTCCAGGCGCGTCGCCTCCGGTCTGGCGAAGTCCTGCTCGCTCACCTCACCCAGCGCCGTGCCGTCCCACAGGGCGAGCGCCCGGTCCAGCTCCGCCAGGGCCCGGTGCGCGTCCCCGTGGGCCATGGCGCGCCGCGCGTCCCGGGTGAGACCGACGAACCGCGTCGCGTCGAGCTGGCCGTCGCCCAGGCGTAACGCATAGCTCGCCTCGCTTCTGCCGCCCGCGCTGACCAGCACCTCGAAGCCGAGCCCCGCCCGCCGCGTCGGCTCCAGCAGCCGCCGCAGATTCAGCACATGGGTGCGCAAGGTCGCGGCGGCACCTTCCGGCGTCTCGCCCGTCCACATCATCTCGATGAGCCGGCTCTTGCTGACGGCCTGTCCGCCCGCCAGCACCAACGCGGCCAGCAGCACGCGCTGTTGCGGGCCGAGCCCGATTCTGCGCCCGTCCGCCTCCAGGGAGACCGGGCCCAGAATGCGCACCCGCACCGCCCCGTCCGGCGCCGAGCGCGCCCCTGCCCCAGCAGCCGCGTTCACCATTCCCCCTATGCTCGCAGACCCGGTGTCATATGAGCCGCCCCCCGCAAGCCGCCCGTGATTCACGTTAGTTCACGGGGCTGACATCGCCCGCCCCGCCGCGCCCGGACGGCCGTGGGCAGGCTTCGACGGCCGTGGGGAAGCTCCGGCGGCCGTGGGGAGCGGCATCCTCAGAATCCGCTCAAATCTTCCACATAAGACGAACGTGAGACCGAGGCGTTCGTAGGGTCAAGATCATGACCAAGAGCCGTAGCCGTAGCCACACCCTGCACATCCCGGACTCGTCCAAGTCCGCGGCGGGGGCCGCCCTGGACGCGGTCACCGAACTCGGCGACGCCGTGCCCGACACCGGCGTCGACCTGTATCTGGAGTACGGCGCCAAGCAGTTGCGCAACCATCTGCCCGCGCGGATCCTGGACGCGCTCGCGCAGTGGCGGCACTCCCCCACCGCATGGCTCACCCTGGCCAATCTGCCCGGCCCCCACGAACCCGTGCCCACACCCCGGGAGGGCTTCTGCGACGAATCGCTCCTGAGGACGCCCAACCTGGTGCACTTCGGCATCCTGCGCCTGCTCGGGCTCACGCCGATCGCCTACCCGTGGGAGAACGACGGCCGCCTGATCAGAAACGTGGCGCCGCGCACGGCATCGGCCCGCACCCTCACCTCCTGGGGCTACGCACAGCCGCTGGACTGGCACACCGACGACTCGGTACTCGACCACCGGCCGGACGCGCACCCCGCCAAGGCCATCCCCCACTACCTGTCCTTCATCGGCATGCGCAACGACGAGCAGGTGCCCACGGATCTGCTGCCCGTCGACACCCTCCTCGAGACGCTGCCGGCCCGGACGGCCGAGGCGCTGCGGCGCCCCGACTTCACGGTGACCGCGCCCGAGTCGTACACCACCGACGACGACGGCAGGCCGCTGAGCCGCAGCGGTGTCCCCATGCTCTGGACCCTCCCGGACGGCAGCCCCGCCCTGCGCTACGGCCCCGGCAGGCTCACCGGCCTCACCGACGAGGCGCACGAGGCGCTGGCGGACCTCGAGCACCACGCGGCCGCCCTGCCGGGGACCCCGGTGCTGGTCGAGGAGGGCGGGTTCCACATCTTCGACAACCGCCGCGTGCTGCACCGCCGGGTGCCGTTCCAGCCGCTCCCCGAGGACCGGGCCCGCTGGCTGCGGCGCTGCTACGCCTACCGGCCGACGGCCGGGCTCGCACCGGTCGGCTGAGACCGCGCTGCCTCGCCCCGACGCCGTCTCCCGGCAGCCACACGCGGTGAGAGCCATGTCCGATTCCCGCCAGCACCCCACCGCTCCCCTGCCGCACAGTAGAGGGGTGATGACCGACGACAGCAAGTACGAGGCGGTGTGCAGCCGCGACTCCCGGTTCGACGGCGAGTTCTTCCTCGCCGTCTCCACGACCGGCATCTACTGCCGGCCGAGCTGCCCCGCGAACACGCCCAAGCGCAAGAACGTCCGCTTCTTCACGACCGCGGCCGCGGCCCAGGGCGCCGGCTTCCGGGCCTGCCGTCGCTGCCGCCCGGACGCGGTGCCCGGGTCCGCGGAGTGGAACACCCGGGCCGATGTGGTCGGCCGGGCGATGCGGCTGATCGGCGACGGCGTCGTCGACCGCGAAGGGGTGGCCGGGCTCGCCGGGCGGCTGGGCTACAGCTCCCGGCAGGTGCAGCGCCAGCTCAACGCCGAGCTGGGCGCGGGCCCGCTCGCGCTCGCGCGGGCCCAGCGCGGTCACACCGCGCGGATCCTGCTCCAGACCACCTCCATGCAGGCCGCCGAGATCGCCTTCGCGGCCGGGTTCGCCAGTGTGCGGCAGTTCAACGACACCATCCGCGAGATCTACGCCGCCACGCCCAGCGAGCTGCGCGCCGCCCGCCCCGGGCAGGGCGCGCGCTTCGGTCCGGTCGGCTCCCAGGACGGCGCGGCCGGGATACCGCTGCGGCTCGCCTTCCGCGGTCCGTACGCCTCCGCCGAGGTCTTCGACTACCTGGGCGCCCGCGCCCTCGCGGGCGTCGAGGAGATCACCGGCGAGCGCGGCGCCCGCGTCTACCGGCGCGCCCTGCGGCTGCCGAACGGCGCCGGGATCGCGGAGGTCGGCGAGGCACCCGGCGTGGGCGGCTGGCTGGAGTGCCGGCTGCACCTGGGCGATCTACGCGATCTGACCACCGCCACCCAGCGGGTGCGCCGCCTGTTCGACCTGGACGCCGACCCGTACGCGGTCGGCGAGCGGCTGGGCGCGGACCCCGCGCTCGCCCCGCTGGTCGCCCTGCGGCCGGGGCTCCGCGCGCCCGGCGCGGCCGATCCGCATGAGCTGGCGGTCCGCGCGGTGCTGGGCCAGCAGGTCTCGGTGGCCGCCGGCCGCAGGCTCGGCGAGGCGCTGCTCGCGGCGTACGGCGAGCCGCTGCGCACGCCGAGCGGCGGGCTGACCCGGCTCTTCCCGAGCGCGGAGCGGCTGGCCGAGGCGGCGCTGGGCGAGCTCGGGATGCCGGACTCGCGCCGCGACACCGTGCGCGCCGTCAGCGCGGCGCTCGCCGACGGCGCGGTCCGCCTCGACCTCGGCGCCGACCGGGACGAGGCCGAAAAGGCGCTCCTGGGCCTGCGCGGCGTCGGCCCCTGGACGGCCGGTTACATCCGTATGCGGGCGCTGAGCGACCCGGACGTGCTGCTGACCGCGGATGTGGCCGTACGGGCCGGAATGCGGGCGACCGGCGCCGCGGCGGTCGACTCCGAGGGCTGGCGGCCCTGGCGCAGCTACGCCATGCACCACTTCTGGAACGCCGCCAAGGACCGCGGCGACTTCACCAAACGCGATACGCACAAGACGTACGGCAAGCACGACGAGCACAACGAACACGAACACGGAAGGAAAGACCGATGACGGTCTACACGACGGTCGACAGCCCGCTGGGCGAACTGCTGCTGGTGGGCGAGGAGTCGAAGACCGCCAAGGGCGGCACCGCGCTCGCCTCCCTGTCCGTGCCCGGCCAGAAGGGCGGCGCGGTCGTCCAGGACGGCTGGCGGCGGTCCCCGGAGGCGTTCGCCGAGATCGTCTCCCAGCTGCGCGCGTACTTCGACGGCGGCCGGACCCGGTTCGACATCGAGTACGTGACCCGAGGCACCGCATTCCAGCAGCGGGTGTGGCAGGCCCTGGACGCCGTCCCGTACGGCACCACGACCACCTACGGCCGGCTCGCCGAGCAGATCGGGGCCCCGCGCTCGGCGGTGCGCGCCCTGGGCACGGCGCTCGGCGCGAACCCGGTGCTGGTGGTGCGCCCCTGCCACCGCGTGATCGGCGCGAACGGCTCGCTGACCGGCTACGCCGGCGGACTGGAGCGCAAGCAGCAGTTGCTGGCCCACGAGGCCGCATGAGCGTGTCCTGGCGCGCTGCGCGGGCTGGACTGAGGAGCCGCGCAGCGACGAAGGAAGCCCGCGCGTGGAAGCGCGCCAGGACTGAGCGGGAGGGAGGGGCATGAACGCTTTGATCCCACGCCCCCGCAGGGAGGTCGCACCGGGCGCGGTGCATGTGCCCGACTGGCTCACGCCGGAACAGCAGCGTGAGCTGGTCGCGGCCTGCCGGGCCTGGGCCCAGGGGCCCGTCCCGATCCGGCGCACCAGGCTGCCCAGCGGAGGCGTCATGTCCGTACAGACCGTGTGCGTCGGCTGGCACTGGCTGCCGTACCGGTACAGCCGTACCGCCGACGATGTGAATGGCGCCCGGGCCGCGGAATTCCCCGGCTGGATGGTGGGGCTGGGCCGCCGCGCGCTGACGGAGGCGTACCCGAACCAGGGGGAGGAGATGGCCGCGGCCGACTACACCCCCGATACGGCGCTGATCAACTTCTATGACGGCCAGGCCAAACTCGGTATGCACCAGGACAAGGACGAGAAGTCCTCCGCCCCGGTCGTCTCGCTGAGCATCGGCGACACCTGTGTCTTCCGGGTCGGCAACATCGCGACCCGCACCAAGCCGTACACGGACATCGAGCTGGCGTCCGGCGATCTGTTCGTCTTCGGCGGCCCCTCGCGGTACATGTATCACGGGGTGCCCAAGGTCCACGAGGGCACCGGCGACCCGGCCACCGGGCTGCGTACCGGGCGGCTGAACATCACCATGCGGGTGACCGGGTTGCGCGACGCGCCGTGACGGCCCGGGCGGGGTGGTTAGGGTGTTGATCGCACTGTCACGGAAAGGTGGTTGCCGTCATGGGCATCGTGGACATCGAGGCGATCGAGTCGGCCGCGGAACTGATCGCCGGACATGTCGTACGCACCCCGACCGTGCCGAGCCCGGGCCTCACCGGTCTGCTCGGTGCGCCGGTCACCGCCAAGCTGGAGTTGCTGCAGCGCACCGGGTCCTTCAAGGCGCGCGGGGCGACGGCGAAGCTCCTGTCGCTGAGCGAGGCCGACCGCGCGGCGGGGGTGGTGGCGGTGAGCGGTGGCAACCACGGGATCGCGGTCGCGGTCATGGCCGGCGCCCTGCATGTGAAGGCGACCGTCGTGATGCCGCGGTCGGCCCCCGCACGCGCCGTCCGGATCGCGGAGGAGGCGGGGGCCGTGGTGCGGCTGACGGACGACATGGGCGGCGCGTTCGCGTTGATGTCGCAGCTGCAGGCCGAGGGCCTGACGCTGGTGCACCCCTACGACGACCCCGTGGTGGTCGCCGCGCAGGGCACCGTCGGCCTTGAACTGGCCGACGACGCCGGCGACGCCGACGAGCTGACCGATGTGCTGGTCAGCATCGGCGGCGGCGGGCTGATCGCCGGGGTCGCGGCGGCGCTGCGCGCGCGGCGGCCCGGAGTGCGGATCTGGGGGGTGGAGACACAAGGGGCCGAGGCCATGTCCCAGGCGCTGGCCGCGGGCGGCCCGATGCCGGTCGCGCTCTCCTCGATCATCTCCACGCTCAGCGCGCCCTCCGTCTCCCAGCTCACCTACGACCATGTGTCCGCGTTGGTCACCGAGGTCCTGGTGGTGTCGGACGCGGAGGCGGTGCAGGGCACGCTCGACCTCGCCGAGCACGCGAAGGTCTGGGCCGAGCCCGCGGCCGGCTGCCTCCTCCCGGCCGCGCGGCGGGTGTTGGAGCGGGTGGGCGACGGCGCCCGGCTGGGGCTGGTGGTCTGCGGCGGCAATGTGACGACGTGGGACGTCATGTCCTGGGCGGACCGCTTCGGCCTGCGCTGAACCGGTCGGCGGCCTGGCCCACATGCTGGACAGCGAGCGCCCAACCCCGCTGAGGCGGCACCTGGACTGACGGCTCTTCGGACTGGCCAACCGCCCACACTTCTATGGATTCCGCGATTGGCCCGCGCTTCCCGCCCTATATTGCAGTCAAACTTGACCCACGAACAGGTGGTTCTTGTCGCTAAGTCCTGGACCGGACCAATATGCCCCTGTTGGTCTTGAGGCCCAGGCGGCATCGTACAGGGGGACTGGGATGACCACCGATGTGACCTCACACCAGACCGCGCGGCCGGATCGCTATGACGCGATCATCGTCGGCAGCGGTATCGGCGGCCTGGTGTGCGGCGGTTATCTCGCCGCCGACGGCCGCCGGGTGCTGGTCCTGGAACAGCACGACGTGGCGGGCGGAAACGCACATGTCTTCCGCAGACGGCGCAGATACGAGTTCGACGTCGGCACGCACTATCTGGGCGACTGCGGGGCGGACGGGATCATTCCGGCCATCCTCTCCGGACTCGGCGTCGGCGACCGGGTGCGCTTCCGGCCGATGGACAACGAGCGCGGCTTCGACCGGGTGATCACCCCCACCACCACACTGGACGTCCCCTCGGGTTGGGACAACTACCGCGACAGGCTCAAGCGCGCGCTGCCCGGCGAGGCCGCCGGGATCGACACGTTCATCGATCTCTCCAAGAGCACGACCGCGCTGAGTCGGGCGGGTGTGCTCGGCGAGCCCGTCGTGGACCGCTACCGCGCCAACCCCGAGATGACGTACTGGAGTCGGCGGTCCCTCGGCAAGGTCTTCGACCACTGCGGATTCTCCCCCAAGGCCAGGACCCTGCTGGCCGCACAGTACGGAAACTACGGGGCGCTGCCCGACGACGTCGGCTTCGCCGTGCACGCCGGGCTGATGGACCACTACATGCGCGGCGCCTACTACCCCGAGGGCGGCGGCCAGGTGCTGGTGGCCACCCTGGTCGAGGCGCTGGAGGGGCACGGCGGGGAGCTGCGTACCCGGACCGCGGTGGCTCGTATCCTCATCGAGAACGACACGGCGGTGGGGGTCGAACTGACCGGCGGGGAGCGCATCTTGGCGCCCGTGGTGATCTCCAACGCCGACTACCGCCGGACCGTCCTCGATCTGTGCGGCGGGGAGGCGGCCTTCCCCGCCCATCTGGTCAGACAGACCCGGGAAGCGACCATGCGGTGTCCGCTGACCGCGCTGTACGTCGCGCTGGACACCGAGCTGCCCGACATCCCCAACGCCAACATCTGGTGGCACAACAGCGACGATCTGGAGCGGGCGCACGCGAGGATGATCGAGGAACAGATGAGGGAGGTTCCTCAGCTGATCTTCTCCTTCGCCTCGGTCAAGGACGCCGGCGCGCCCAATGTGTGCCCGCCGGGCCACAGCAACTTCCAGATCATGACGGTCTGCCCGCCCGGCCCTGAGTTCTGGGGTGTGGGCAAGGGCCCGGCCGATGGCGAGCGCTACCGTCGCAACACCGCCTATCTGGCGCGGAAGAAGCAGCTCACCGACACGATGCTGGCCACCGCCGAGCAGGTCATCGGCCCCTTCCGGGACCGCATCACCCATCTGGAGACCGCCACTCCGCTGACCAACGAGCGATACATCCTGGCCAGCGGGGGCACCCCGTACGGCATTGGCAACTGGGGCGGCGTGGGCAAGCGCCCCGATGTGCGCACCGGTATCGAAGGGCTGTATGTGGTCGGTCAGTCCACCCGCTACGGCAGCGGGGTGGGCGGCACCGCCACCGGCGGCATGGTATGTGCCTCCCAAGTACTGGACCGCCCGCTGCTGGGAGAGGTGCACCAGGGCGCCGTCGTGGGAGACCCGTCGCGGCTCCCCGACCGCGGGCCGGACTGGGATCCGCTCAGGGTCTCCCGCGGCCGGGCCCGGCAGACCGCGAAGGGCCTGGCCCGCATCGGCTGACGGCCCGCCGCCGAGGGCTCATCGCCGCGCCTTCCCGGCCCGCTCCTCCAGGAGCCTGGGCGGTGCGGCCTGCTGCCAGGAGTCCACGAGGATGTCGCGCAGTTCGTCCTTGTCGTCCAGCGCGGCGAGCCGCACCCGCACCCAGGCGAAGCTCGCCTCGTGGGAGGCGATCCAGAACTTCTCCGGCTCGGCGAGGACCAGCTCGTCGCGCTCCTCCTTGGGGCATCTGACGGCCATCGAGGTCTCGTCCTCGGGGAGCGTGGCGAACATCTTCCCGGCGACTCGGAACGTGGGCATGGACCAGGCGGTCTTCTCCGTCGTCTCGGGGAGCGACAGCGCGATTGCACGGACATCGTCGGACGTGGTCATGGGACGACCGTAAGGCACGCCACCGACACCCGCCCGGCCAGCACGCTCCCGGCCCCGACCAGGCCACTCCTCGCCCGGCCCGGGACGGATTCCTGTCCCGGGCCGGGCCACTGCTCACCCGGCCCGGGGCCGCGGTCAGCGGCCCACGGCGTACCCCTGGGCGCCGCGCGGGTTGGCCGCCGCGAGGAGGACACCGGTGTCGGGGTCGCGGGCGACCGCGCACAGCCGCCCCTCGGTCCAGGCGCCGCCGACCGTGACGTCATGGCCCCGGCGGCGGAGCTGGGCGATGGCCGGCTCGCCGATCCGGGACTCGATCACGACCTTCCCCGCCGCCATCGCTCGCGGGTGGAACGAGCTGGGGAAGCTCTCCTGGTGCCAGTTGGGCGCGTCGACGGCGCCCTGCAGATCGAGCCCGGAACGGACGGGCGGACGCAGGGCGACGGCGAGGAAGAAGTGGGTGCTCCACTGGTCCTGCTGATCGCCGCCCGGTGTGCCGAAGGCCATCACGGGGGTGCCGTCGCGCAGGGCGAGGGAGGGGGTGAGGGTGGTGCGGGGGCGGCGGCCGGGGGTGAGGGAGGCCGGCAACCCGGGGTCCAGCCAGGTCATCTGCAAGCGGGTGCCGAGCGGAAAGCCGAGCGCCGGGATCACGGGGTTGGACTGCAGCCAGCCGCCGCTGGGGGTGGCCGCGACCATGTTCCCCCAGCGGTCGACGACATCGAGGTGACAGGTGTCGCCGCGGGTGGTGCCGTCGGGGCCGACGGTGGGCTCCCCCGCGCCGGGCGCGGTGGCGGGCCCGGGGGCGTGCGACGCCGCGCGCGCGACCGCGGCCAGGGCCTGCTTGCTCAGCCGCGGCTCGCGCCCGCCGGGCCGCCCCGGCCGCAGCTCGTGGCTGGCGCGCTCGCCGATGAGCGCCCGGCGCTCGTCGTTGTACGGGGCGGACAGCAGGTCGTCGAGCGGGACGTCGGCGGCGTCGCCGTACCAGGCCTCGCGGTCGGCCATGGCCAGTTTGCCGCCCTCGATGAGGGTGTGCAGATAGTCGGGGGTTCCGTAGTCGTCGGCGGTCAGGCCGGGCGGCAGCAGGGCCAGTTGCTGAAGGAACACCGGGCCCTGGCTCCACGGTCCCGCCTTGCACACCGTCCAGCCGTTCCAGTCGTAGGTTGCGGGGGGCTCGTACGTGGCCGAGAAGGCGGCGAGGTCGTCGCGGGTGAGGGTGCCGGCGTGGCGTTCCCCGGACGAGTCCATGGTGGGCCGGGCGGCGGCCTCGGCCAGTGCCTCGGCGATGAAGCCCTCGCGCCAGATCCTGCGGGCCGCGTCGATCCGGGTCTCACGGCCGGGACCTGCGGCTTCGGCCTCGGCGAGCAGCCGCCGCCAGGTGGCGGCGAGGGCGGGGTTCTTCAGCAGCCGCCCGGGGGCCGGGGCCTTGCCGCCGGGCAGATACAGTTCGGCCGAGGTGGTCCACTCGGTCTCGAAGAGCTCCCGTACGGTCTCGACGGTCTCGCCGACGCGTTCGACCGCGGGATGGCCGCCTTCGGCGTAGCCGATCGCGTACTTCAGAACCTCGGCGAGCTGCTTGGTGCCGTGGTCGCGCAGCAGCAGCATCCAGGCGTCGAACGCGCCGGGCACGGCCGCGGCGAGCGGGCCGGTGCCCGGCACCAGGCCGAGGCCGAGCGAGGTGTAGTGGTCGATGGTGGCCCCGGCGGGGGCGGGGCCCTGCCCGCACAGCACGGTGGGGGCGGAGCCCGCCGGGGCGAGGATGATCGGCACCTCGCCGGCCGGTCCGTTCAGATGCGGTTCGACGACATGCAGCACGAACCCGGCGGCCACGGCCGCGTCGAAGGCGTTGCCGCCGTCCTCCAGGACGGCCATGGCGGACTGGGACGCCAGCCAGTGGGTGGAGGACACCATGCCGTGGGTGCCCTGGAGGGTGGGGCGGGTGGTGAACATGACGGGGCTCTCCTGGTCTCGGTACGGCTTGATCGTTCCACGCGGGTGCGGGTGCGGGCGAGGCGGGCTTGCGTCGGCGGGCCCTGGTCAGCGGGCAGGGGCCGAGGCGTCCGGGGCGGTGCCGTCGTCGGCCACCAGATGGCAGGAGACCTGCCGCGCACCGCCGGGCAGCTCCCGGAGGGCGGGGGGCTCGGTGCGGCACCGGTCGGTGGCGAGCGGGCAACGCGTGTGGAAACGGCAGCCCGTCGGCGGGTCCAGCGGGCTGGGCAGCTCCCCGCTGAGCAGGATCCGGGCGCGGGTCCGCTGCCGGGGCGGGTCGGGCACAGGGGCGGCGGACAGCAGCGCCTGGGTGTAGGGGTGCTTGGGGTCGGCGAACAGCTCGGCGGCCGGGGCCTGCTCCACCAGCTGTCCGAGGTACATGACGGCGATCCGGTCGGCGAGGTATTCGACCGCGGCCAGGTCGTGGGTGATGAACAGACACCCGAACTGCCGGTCCCGCTGGAGGTCCGCCAGCAGGTTGAGCACGGATGCCTGGACGGAGACGTCGAGCGCCGAGGTCGGCTCGTCGGCCACCAGCAGCTGCGGGTCCACGGACAGGGCACGGGCGATGGAGACGCGCTGCCGCTGGCCGCCGGAGAGCTCGTGCGGGCGCCGCCGGGCGTGTTCGGGGCGCAGCCCCACCTGCGCGAGCAGCGCGGCGACCCGCTCGCGCAGGGCGTCGCCGGACGCGATGCGGTGCAGCCGCAGGGGTTCGGCGACGATGGCGCCCACGGTCATCCGGGGGTCGAGCGAGGAGGACGGATCCTGGAAGACCAGGTGGAAGTCCTTGCGCAGCGGGCGCAGCGCGCGCCGGGAC
Source organism: Streptomyces sp. NPDC059679 (assembly GCF_042734105.1). Lineage (NCBI taxonomy): Bacteria > Bacillati > Actinomycetota > Actinomycetes > Kitasatosporales > Streptomycetaceae > Streptomyces > Streptomyces sp. NPDC059679. The sequence goes on from NZ_JBHWES010000012.1 coordinate 101,934, forward strand.
AGGCGGGTGATGTCGCGGCCGTTGATCCGTACGGTGCCGCCGGTGGGCCGGTCGAGCCGTACGGCGCACCGTCCCACGGTGGACTTGCCGCTGCCCGACTCGCCGACCAGGCCGACGATCTCGCCCCGGCCGATGGTGAGGCTGACGCCGTCGACGGCCCTGACGGTGCCGGTGCCGCCGGTGAAGTGGCGGGTGAGGCCCTGGATATCGAGAGCAGGGGGGTGAGTTATGAGGCCGGCTGCGGTGTTCACTAGGCGGCCTCCTTGGGCCGGTGGGGCGTGGGCGTCTGTACGGGGTGCCAGCAGGCGGCGTCGTGTCCGTCCCGCAGCGGCCGCAGGGCGGGCCGGGCGGTGGCGCACTGCTGGTCGGCGGCCGCGCAGCGGGGCTGGAAGGTGCACCGGTCGGGCTGTTCGGCGAGGCTCGGGACGAGTCCGGGGATCTCCTGGAGCCGTGGTCTGCCCCCGCCGGCGGCCGGGCGGTCGCGGACGGGCACGGCGCCCAGGAGGCCGCGGGTGTAGGGGTGGCGCGGATCGGCGAACAGGTCGTCCACGGGGGCCTGTTCGACGGCGCGCCCCGCGTACATCACCAGCACCCGGTCGGCGATGTCGGCGACCACGCCCAGGTCATGGGTGATCAGGACGATCGCGGTGCCGAGCCGCTCCCGCAGGGACCGCAGGACCTCCAGGATGCCCGCCTGGACGGTGACGTCGAGGGCGGTGGTGGGTTCATCGGCGATCAGGACGGCGGGGTCGCAGGCGATGGCAATGGCGATCATCACCCGCTGGCGCATACCGCCGCTGAGCTGGTGGGGGTAGTCGCGGGCGCGGCTGCCGGGGGCGGGGATGCCGACGAGGTCGAGCAGTTCGACGGCGTGGTCACGGGCCTCCCGGCGGCTCATCCCCCGGTGGCGGCTGAGGACTTCGCGTACCTGGCGGCCGATGGTGAGAACGGGGTTGAGCGAGGTCATCGGCTCCTGGAAGATCATCGCGATCTCCTTGCCGCGGACGTCCCGCAGTTCCCTGTCGGTGGCCCCGACCAGTTCCCGGCCGCCGAGCCGTACCGAACCGGTGACCTCGGCGGTGGGCGGCAGCAGACCCATGACGGCGGTGGAGGTCACGGACTTGCCGCAGCCGGACTCGCCGACGACGGCCAGGACTTCGCCGGCGGCCACGTCGTACGAAAGACCGTCGACCGCGTGCACCGGGCGGTCGGGGGTACGGAAGACGACGGACAGGTCCCGGACGCTGAGCGCGGGGGCGGGGTGCGTGGTCATCGGCTGTCTCCGCGGGGGTCGAGGATGTCGCGCAGCCCGTCGCCGAGCAGGTTGAACGCGAGGGTCGCGGCGACGATCGCCAGGCCCGGGAAGACGGCCATCCAGGGGGCGGCGGCGATATACGCCTGGGCGCTGGAGAGCATCACGCCGAGCGAGGGCGACGGGGGCTGGACGCCGAGGCCGAGGAAGCTCAGCAGCGCCTCGCCGATGATGGCGCTGGGGATGCCGACGGTGGCCTGGACGGTGAGCGCCGACAGGGAGTTCGGCAGGATGTGCCGGAAGAGCACGGTCCGGTCGCCACCGCCGTTGGCGACGGCCGCGGCGACGTAGTCGAGGTGTTTGAGGCGCAGCGTCTCCGCCCGGGTGATGCGGATGACGGCGGGGATCTGGGACACCCCGATGGCGATCGTGGCGTTGAGCAGTGAGGGTCCGAGGATGGTGGCGAGGCCGACCGCCAGCACCAGGAACGGGAAGGCGAGGAGAGTGTCGGTGAGCCGGGAGACCGCGGAGTCGGCGAGGCGTCCGTAGTAGCCCGCGGCGAGGCCGAGGGGCACGCCGACGGCGAAGGCCAGCGCCACCGCGAGCAGCCCGATCTGGAGCGAGGCCCGCACCCCGTAAATGACCCGGGAGAGCTGGTCGCGGCCGAGGTCGTCGGTGCCGAGCCAGTGTGCCCAGCTCGGCGGGTCGAGAGCGGTGGCGAAGTCGGGCCGGGTGGGGTCGTACGGCGCGATGAGCGGCGCGAACAGGGCGATCAGCACCAGGATCGCGGCGGCGACGGCGCCGGTGAGGGCGAGCGGATTGCGGAGCAGCGGCCGGAGCGGGGAGGGCGGCGCACCGGGCGCGGTGGCGGGTTCGCCGGTGGCGGGGGCGGTGGGGGCCGGGTTGTCCACGACGGTCACCGGGCACCTCCGAGCCGGATGCGGGGGTCGATCAGCGAATAGGCCAGGTCGACCAGCAGGTTGACCAGGATGTAGGCGGCGGAGGTGAACAGCACGACGCCTTGGACCATCGCGTAGTCCCGGGAGAACACCGCGTCGATGGTGAGCTTGCCGAAGCCGGGCAGGACGAAGATCTGCTCGGTGACCACGGCGCCCGAGATGAGATGGCCGAGTTGCAGGCCGAGGACGGTGACGACGGTGACCAGGCTGTTGCGCAGTGCGTGCGAGCCGATCACCTGGCGCCGGGTGAGGCCCTTGGCGCGTGCGGTGCGGATGTAGTCGGCGGACAGCGAGCCGAGCATGGCGGCGCGGGTCTGCCGCATGACGACCGCCGCGAGGCCGGAGCCGAGGACGATGGCCGGGAGCACCATGTGCCGCAGATTTTCCACCGGGTCGACGCCGAAGGGGACGAAGCCGGAGGCGGAGAACACGGGGACGGCGATGGCGAAGGTGAGGATGAGCACGATGCCCAGCCAGAAGGCGGGGATCGAAAGCCCGAGCAGCGCCAGGGCGTTCACCAGCCACTCCTCGGGCCTGCCGCGCCGCACCGCCGCAACGACCCCGCCGCTGACGCCGACGAGGACGGCGAGCAGCAGGGCCAGCGCGGAGAGTTCCAGGGTGACGGGCAGTGCGTCCAGGACGGAGTCCAGCACCGGGAGGCCGGTACGGGAGGAGGTCCCCAGGTCGCCGGTGAGGGCGTGGCGCACATAGCGCAAGTACTGGACCACGACGTTGTCGTCGAGTCCGTAGGCGCGGCGGATCTCGGCGATCGCCTCGGGGGTGGCCTCCTCCCCGGCCAGGGCGGTGGCCGTGTCGCCGGGCAGGGCCCGTACGCCGGCGAAGACCACGATGCTGACCAGGAAGAGGGTGATCAGCGACTCGCCGGCGCGGCGCAGCAGATAGCGGGGCATCGGTCGGGACATCAGCCGTCCCCCTTCGTGTAGCCCGCTTCCTTGACGCGGATCAGGCCGTCGCCGAGGACGCGCAGACCGGCGATGTCCTTGGTGGCCGAGACGTAGTTGTTGGGCTGGATGAGATAGAGCACGGTGTGCCGGTCCCTGACGGCTGCCACGAGCCGTTCGTAGATCTTCTTTCGGTCGGTCACCTCGGCGGTGGAGTGTCCGTCAGCGATGAGCTTGTCGATGGCGGGGTCGGACAGGCCGCCGTAGTTCTGGGCGCCGCCCGTGCCGGCGAACGCGTCGATGTTTCCGGCCGGGTCGAGCCGGCCGGACCAGTTGGTGGTGGCCGCCTGGAAGTCGCCGGAGCGGGCGTGTTGCAGTCCGGTGGCGAACTCGGTCGGCCGCAGGGTCACCTCGAAGCCCGCTTCCTTGGCCATGGCCTGGACGACCTGGCCGAGTCGGCTGTCCTCCGGTGTGGTGCTGACCTGCAGTTGCACCTTGAGCGGGGTGGACACCCCGGCCTGTTTCAGCAGCCGTCTGGCCCTCGCGGGATCGGCTGCGGGGCAGTCGGCCGCGGCCGCGTAGGGGGTGCCCTCGGGGAGCGGGCCGCAGGTGGGCCGGTACATCCCCTGGAAGACGATCTTGTTGATCAGCGCCCGGTCCAGGGACAGATCGAACGCCTCGCGCACCCGTACGTCGCGGGCGATCGGGGTGTCGATACGGCCCCGGGGCTCCCCGGCGCCCTTGGTGTTGCCGATGTTGAGGGTGAGCCCGTAGTAGCCGAGCGAGGGCGAGTGGAACAGTTGCAGCCCCGGCTCGGTGAGCGCCCGGCCGACCTGGACCGGGTCCATCTGGTCGCCGACCTGGATATCGCCGGAGAGCAGATTCGCCATCCGGACGTTGCCGTCGGTGATGGTCCGGTAGACGACCCGGTCGAGGTGGACCTTCTTCGCGTCGTAGTAGTACGGGTCCTTCCGCAGCACGATCCGGTCGCCCACGACCCGCTCCGCGTAGCGGAACGGGCCGACGCAGGTGGGGTGGCTCGCGAACCGGTCGCCGTAGGTCTTCAGCGCCTTGGGGGACATCACCATCCCCGAGCGGTCGGCGAGTAGCGAGAGCAGGGGGACGTACGGCTCGCTCAGCCGCAGCCGGACCGTGTCGTCCCCGATGGCGCTCACACCGGTCACGGGCTTCAGCTCGCCCGCGCGGGTGGAGCCGGTCAGTGTTTTGTGCCGTTCGAGGGAGGTTTTGACGGCCTGTGCGTCCAGGCGTGTGCCGTCGGCGAACCGGATGCCCTTGCGGAGCCGGATGGTGACGGTGCGTCCGTGGCCGGTGGTCTTCGGCAGCTCGGCGGCGAGTTGCGGTACGACCTGGTTGTCCTGGTCGACGTCGTACAGCTTCTCGCACATGGCGGAGAACACGGTCCGGCCGACGGCGGTACTGGCCAGGGTCGGGTCGAGTTTGTCTGGGTCGGACTTGAGCGCGACGGTGAGCGTGCCGCCGTCGCGGACGGGCCTGGTGTCGGCCATCCGGTCCGGCCCGGTCTCGGTCGCGGGAGTGGCCAGGGAGGCGCAGCCGGTGGCGGCGCCGAGCACCGCGCAGCTGAGGAGGGCGGTGACGGCCCGGTGTGGAAGAGACACCCGGTGTGGAAGAGACAGGGGCAGGCGGCGTGGGCGCATGGCTGTCTTGCCTTACTGAGGGGGGGACCGAGGGGGGAGACGAGGCGAGGGTGAGACGGGCCGCGCGGTGCGGCCCAGCATGGCGCAGAAACGTGGATTGGTCCATTGGTAGGACCAAGTTGATGTCAGGTGACGCTAGTGCGGCGGCCCCGGGCGCCTGGTTTCCGCACCGTCACCACCTGGTTAAATCGCCTTGCTCCGGCTTCTTCGCGATATGAGAGCCTGAACCACCGACCGGATCGTCAGAAGGCTGAGAACCAAAAAATGGACTGGCGGCAACTGCGGCACTCCACCCTGTCGAGGCCGGACGCGCTGGCCGTCGGTCTGGAGCGGCTGATCCTCAGCGGCGAGCTGCCGCCCGGCTCGCGGGTTCCCCCCGAGCGGGAGCTCGCGGAGAGCCTCGGGGTCTCCCGCGGCTCGGTCCGCGAGGCGCTGCGCGCGCTCGCCTCCCGCGGGCTGGTCGCCCGCCGTCCCGGCGCGGGCACCGTCGTCCTCGACCCGGGAGCCACCCCGCGCGGCGATGTCCTGGCCGCGGGCCTCGACGCCACGGCCGAACTCCTCCAGGTCATGGAGGTGCGCGCATGCATCGAACCGTCGGTGACCGCACGGGCGGCGACGCGCGCGACGCCCGCCGACATCGTCCAGCTCCACGCCCTCCTCGACGCGATGCGGCGCGAGCCGTCACGACAGGAGTTCACCGACCTGGACCGCACCTTCCACCGCGCCATCGCACAGTACACCCGCAATCCCCTGCTGCTGCGCCTGCTCGACCGGGTGTACGAGATCGGCGAGCCGGGGCGGCGCTCCTCTCCGCTGTCCGCCGCCCGCCGGCGGTCGACCATCGAGGAACACCAGGCCATCCTGCGGGCCGTCGAGGCCCGCGATCCGGAGGCGGCCCGGGCCGCCTCCGAGGCACATCTGGAGTCCGTACTGCGCCGGATCGAGGCCCAGCAGCGGCGAGACGCCGGCTGACCGGCACGGCGTCGGGCCAAGGCCCGCGCCTCACAGCGCGCGGTGCATGATGTGCAGCCCCACGTATCCGTTCGTCGGGTGGCGGAAGCCTTCCGGGAGCGTGCCCAGCACCTCGAAGCCGAGCGACCGGTAGAGCCGCACCGCGTGCACATTGGTCTCCACGACCGCGTTGAACTGCATCCGGCGGAAGCCCGCCGCACGGGCCCAGTCCAGTGAGTACGCGCACAGCGCCCGGCCCACGCCCTGTCCGGAGTGGGCCGGGTCGACCATGTAGCTGGCGCTCGCGATGTGCGCGCCGTTTCCCATGTGGTTGTTGTTCATCTTCGCCGTGCCGAGGACCGTGCCCGCCTCGTCCACGGCGACGACCGTACGGTTCGGCGGCTCGAGGAGCCACCAGTCGCGGCCCTGTTCCTCGCTGAGGTCGAGCGGATAGGTGAAGGTCTCCCCCGCGGCGACGATCTCGTGGAAGAAGGGCCAGATGGCGGGCCAGTCCCGCGGCGTGGCTTCCCTGATCAGCATCCGGACATGATGCCGAGGGGTTGCGCGGGTCCGCCAGCGTTTTCTGCCCGCCACCTCCGGGCGGCGGCCGGGGTCAGCCCCGCGCCGCCAGCTCGCCGAGGAGTTTCCAGGTGCGGCGCTCGTCCTCGGGGGAGCCGATCGCGGTCTGGGTGTAGACGAGTTCGGTGGCGCCCGCCTCGAAGTACGCGGTCACTTGGGCCGCCAGCAGCTCCTCGTCGCCGATCGCGACGAGGTCGACGGGGTTGTCGATGCCCTCGTGGTCCAGGGCGGCGCGGTAGGCGGGGAGGTTCTTGTAGGGGGCCATGTTCTGCTCGGCGCGGGCGCGGGCGCCTGCCACGTCGGCGGTCACGACACCGGAGACGATCACGGCCACCCGGGGCGCCGGGCGGCCGGCGGCCTCGGCATGGCGCGTGAGGGTGGGGACGGTGTACTCGGCCAGGGTGCGCGGGCCGGACATGATCGGCAGCGCGCCGTCGGCGAGTTCGCCGGCGGCGCGCAGGGCATGCTCCCCCGCCGCGGCCGCGACCAGCACCGGCACCCGCGGCCGGGCGCCCGGCACGGTGGTCGACAGCGAGGTCTTGGCCACCAGTGTCTCGCCGTTGAAGTCCACCGAGCCGGTCTCCAGCAAGGAGCGCAGCGCCTCCAGGTGTTCGCGCAGATGGCGGACCCTGGAGTGCGGTGCGAGCCCGTAGGTCTGCTCGACGAACGACTTGGTCGAGAGCCCGACGCCCAGCGTGAAGCGCCCATGGGAGGCCGCCTGCGCGGTCTGGGCCTGCATGGACAGCGCGATGGGGTGGCGCGGGTAGATGGGTACGACCGCGGTGCCGACGTCGATGCCGGGGACCTCGCGGGCCGCCAGGGCGGCCACCGTGATGGCGTCGTGGTCGAACCGCTGGGTGAACCAGGCGGCGGACAGCCCGGCGTCGGCCAGCTCCTTCACTTGGCCGATCAGGGTGTCGACGGAGTTGGCCTCTTGTGACAGCCGGGTGAAGTCGGTGGGCAGGGCGACACCGATGCGCATGACGTGCTCCGAATCGACGATCGATGGAGGGCGGAACCCGCCGTGGGCGGGAATCGGGAGCATATCTTAACTCGGTAACGAAATTTACCGGGTCAAGATTCGCTGCCGGAAGTCGCGGGCGCACCGACACGGCGTCAGGTGCGTTGCGGAGCGCGCTCCTCAGCGGGGGCGTTCGCCGGGTCCGAGGCCGTCGGGCGGCGGCGCGGGAGGAGCAGGGCGGGGAGGACGGCGGCCAGCATCAGGGCCACGGCCCAGAGGTAGGTGTCGGCGAACGGCCCGGCGTGGGTGGGGGTGGTGGTCCCGCCGCCGTTGATGGAGAGCGTGACGGAGAAGAAGGCCACACCGGTCGCGGCGGCCACCTGGGAGGTGATCTGAAGGGCCGTCGAGGCCGAAGGGGCGTCGTCCGCCGAGAGCCCGCGGGTGGCGGCGGCCATCGTCGGCATCATGGTCATCCCGACGCCGATGCCCAGCACCAGGAGCGGAACGGCCACCCGCCAGTACGCGAGGGTGTCGGACAGCTGCAGGGTCAACAGCCCCATGCCGAGCACCGCCGTGGTGACACCGCCGGCCACCAGCCACCGCGGCGCGACCTTGTCCGCGAGCCGCCCGGAGAACTGCATGGTCACCCCGGCCGCCAGCCCCAGCGGGGCGCCCAGCAGACCGGAGGCCGTGGCGCTCTCGCCCCGCACCACCTGGAAGTACATGGGCAACAGCAGCATGCTGCCGAAGTAGCCGACGACGAACAGGCCCAGCGTCCCCGCGCCGGCGGCGAAGGCCCGGTCGCGGTACAGCCGCAGATCGATCAGCGGATGCGGGGAGACCCGGGCCCGTACGACGAAGCCCACGACCAGCGCCGCCCCCACGACCGCCGGGAGCACCACACCGACCCCGCCGAAGTCCCGGTGCTCCGCGCCGGTGGACAGGCCGTAGATCAGCGCGGCCAGGCCCGGGGAGAGCATCAGCAGGCCCGGGACGTCCAGCCGCTGGCCGGGGGCTCCCACGGCGCGTGGCAGCGCGCGGGCGGCGACGACCAGGGCGGTGACGCCGACGGGCACATTGATGGTGAACATCCAGCGCCAGGAGAAGGAGTCCACCAGCCAGCCACCCAGCACCGGTCCGCTGACGGGGCCGATGAGGATGGGAATCCCCATGATGCTCATGATGCGGCCCATGGTCTCCGGGGTGGCCGCCTGCATCATGATCGTCATCCCGGTCGGCACGATCATGCCGCCGCCCAGCCCCTGCACCATCCGGAAGGCCACCAGCGACTCGATCGACCACGCTGTCCCGGCCAGCAGGGAGCCCAGGGTGAACAGCGCGATGGCCGTCATGTAGACGCGCTTGGTGCCGAACCGCCGGATCGCCCAGGCCGTCACCGGGATCACCGCGGCCAGGGCCAGGGAGTAGCCGGAGGACACCCACTGGACCGTGGGGAGCGGTGCGTCGAACCGCTGGGCCAGCGGATGGATGGCGACATTCACCACGGTGGTGTCCAGCACCGACATGATGGAGCCGAGCGTGACCACGGCGGCGAGGACCGCCAGCCGGGGTGAGGTGGGCGGGGCGTCACCGGGAGCTTGCTGTGTATGTGACATGACGGAGCCTTGTCCTCGTGATCGGCGGGGCGGGTGGATCGCCCGCCCGCGTTCCGAGACTCCGATATCAACCAAGGTTCAAGTCAACCCGTGGACCGGCTCCGGCATGTTGTTCGGCTTCAGGTCAGCGGCAGCGCCCGGATCGACTTGCCGCGTACGACGTAGAGCCGGCCCTGGCCCACCAGCGGCTCCGTGGTGCCGAGTACGGAGCCGGACGAGTCGCGCAGGGTCCACCGCGTCCGTCCGGTGCGGCGGTCCACCGCGACCGCGGCGGCGCGGCTGTCGGAGGACGGCGGGAAGACCAGCCCGCCGGCCACCGCGGTGCGGGCCGGCGGCGCGGCGAGGTCGGTGTCCGCCTTCCACCTCCACCGCACATGATGGGACGCCAGATCGATGGCGAACACATGCGTGCCCAGGACCGTGAGGTAGGCGACGCCGTCCGCCACGGCGGGAACGCCGAACGCCGCCTCGTCGCCCGTGCCGGAGGGCAGTCGGCCGGGGTCCAGCCGCCAGCCCGCGCGGCCGGTGCGCAGATCGATCGTGCGCAGCCCGGGCCCGCTCATCAGCACGGTGCCGCGTGCCACCGCCACCGTCCACCGCGGCACCTCGTCGCTGCCGTCACCCGCGACCAGACCGTCCCCGGGCAGCGCCACCCGCCACCGCCGCCGGCCGTCGGCCGTGTCGTACGCGGTCACCGAACCGTCGTCGACGAGCACCAGCCGGCCCTCCGCCACCACGCCCGGGAGGTGGGTGGCCGAGCCGCGCTCGAGCTCCCGGCGCCAGCGCACCTTCCGGGCCACCATGTCGTACGCGAGCAGATACCGGCGGCGGCTGTCCGGCGTACCGTCGCGGTGCGCGCCCGAGTGGCCGAACACATACGCGGTACGGGCGTCCCCGGCGCTGATCGGGTGGTCCGTGAAGCGGAAGGTCACCCCCAGCGGGTCGGAGTACCAGGTCCTGCCGTCGGCTGGGTCGACCATCGCCAGCCGGTCGTCCCCGTCGGCGAAGGTGGCCTTCATGACGATCAGATCGCCGCAGGCCACCGGCGAGTACCCGGACACCGCGGGTGCGGTCCAGCGCAGCGTGCCACGGCGGGCGTCCACACCGAGGATGCCGGCCCCCGGGTCGGCCTGTACGGCGATGACTCCGCGGTGGTACAGCGGCGTGCCGAGGTCCCCGAGGGGGCCGCGGTACTCCCACAGCGGCTGCGGCGCGGTGTCCGTGCCGGAGGCGCCGGGGCCGGGCCGGGGTTCGCCGCGGGTGTCGTCGTCACCGGGGCCGGCCACCGCCCACCACACACCACCCGCCACTCCGGCGGCGGCCAAGGCGCCCAGCCCGCCCAGCACCAGCCTGCGGCGGGCCGGGCGCGGGGCGTCCTGGGACGGTGGCACCTCAGGAGCGGTGGCGGTGGCGGACGGCGGGGCCTGGGGCTCTTCGGGCCGCCGTACCGCCACATCCCACACGGTCGCGGTGCGCAGCGCGATGTCGTGCAGGACGCCCGCCGGGAGCAGACCGGCGAACCGTTCGCGTTCGCCGTCCCGTTGCCGTTCGCCGTCCCATGGCCGGTCCCGGTCCCGCTCTCGCTCGCCGTCGTCGCCCGTGCCCGTGCCCGTCAGGGCGCGTGCGATCCGGTCGGCCGCGGGCCGGTCCGCGGGGTCCTTGGCCAGACACCCGACGACCAGCGGCCACAGCTCCTCCGGCACCCCGGCGAGGTCCGGCTCCGCGTACGCCACGCGGTACAGCACGTCGTTGGCCCCGCCCTCGCCGAACGGCGCCCTTCCGGTGGCCGCGTACACCAGCAGGCCGCCCAGCGCGAACACGTCGGCGGGCGGTCCGACGCTCTGTCCGCCGACGGGGCGCGCCTGTTCGGGCGATATGTAGGCGGGGGTGCCCATCTGGCGGCCGGTACGGGTCAGCCGCTCGGCGCCCACGGCACGGGCGAGCCCGAAGTCGATCAGCTTGGGGCCGTCGGCGGTGATCAGCACGTTGGAGGGCTTGAGATCGCGGTGCACCAGGCCCTGGCCGTGCACCGTGGCCAGCCCCCGGGCGAGCGCGACTCCCAGGGCGCGCAACGCGGCGTACGGCCAAGGGCCGTGGGCCTCCACTGCCTGGGTCAGGGAGGGGCCCAGCAGGTATTCGGAGGCAAGCCACGGACGCGGTCCGTCGGTGTCGGCGTCCACGACGGCCGGGAAGAAGTCGGCCCCGCCGAGGGAACGGGCCGCCTGGAGCTCCTGCCGGAACCGCTCGCGGAACTCCCTCTCCTCGGCCAGGTCGCGGTGGATGGCCTTGAGCGCCACGGTCCGTCCGCCGTCGGAGCGGGCCAGGAAGACGGTTCCCATCCCGCCGGACCCGAGGCGGGCCAGCAGGCGGTAGCGGCCGAACGACTCCGGGTCGTGGCCGAGCAGCGGCCGCACGGGCAGGGCGGGCTCGTCCGCCGTCACGTTCACGGTCATCCCTTCACTCCACCGGAAGCATGAACACGGCGGCGCCGTGGGCGACGACGGCCGACGATCTCGCCGGATAGACCTGGTACTCGTCCAGGAGTTCGCCGCTGCTCTCCTGGAACCGCCACCGCACCCCGCCCGTCCGGGCGTCGAGCGCGAACACGCCCGCCGCCGCGGCGGCCAGCACCGTACGGCCGGAGTCGGTGACCGAGAGGGTGGGGGTCGCCTTCCACACGGTGTCGTCGGGCAGCGCGGACCGCCACAGTTCGGTGCCGCGGTCCGGGTCGACCGCGTAGACCAGTTTGGTGCCGTCGGACACGTACAGCACATCGCCCTTTCCGCCCGGCCCCTGACGGATCACCGGGTGGCCCAGCGGGGACTTCGTCGTCGCGTAGCTGTTGATGTCCAGGGACCACCGCTGTTTGCCCGAGTCGATGTCCACGGCGCGCAGCGTGGCCCCGCGCGCGGCGTAGAGCAGGCCACGGCCGGCCGAGATGCCGACCTTGTCCCCCGCGCTGACGCCGTCGAAGCGCCTGCGCCACTCCTGGTGTCCATCGGACAGCCGCAGCGAGATGAGTTCCACCTCGTCGCCCGGATATCCCAGGCCGACCAGCGAGCGGCGGGTGGGGAACGCCCCGATGTCATCGCCGTACACGGCGGGCAGCCGGCTCCGCCACCGCTCGCGGCGGGTTCGGGTGTCGTACGCGACCACGTAGGCGGGGGGCTTGGAGCCACGCCTTCCGTTACTGCTTCCCGAGCCGGTCGCGGTTCCGGTCGCGGTGAAGTAGGCGTGGCGGCCGTCCGCGTCGACGGAGAGCATCTTGTCGAAGGTGAGGCCGGTGCCGGAGTACTTGGACTCCACCCAGCGCTGGTGGCCGTCGCGGGCGTTGAAGGCGACGAGTCTGCCGTTGGTGGTGACGAGGGCGAGTTCGCGGCTGATGGGTTCGGGGGTGGCGTCGGTGCCCAGGTCGTCGCGGCGCCAGGTCGGGCGGCCGGTGCGCAGGTCCAGGGCGACCGCCTCCTGGGTGTTGGTGATGATGGCGAGTTTGCCGCGCCACACCAGGGGCGGTACGGAGGTGGCGTCGGTCAGGTCGAAGCGCCACCGGGCGGGAGGGGCCGTGCCGGAAGGGGGGCGCGGCGCCGGGCTCGTGGCGGGGCGCCGGGCCGGACCGGGGTCGGTCAGCGCGGACAGCCCGCCACGGCCCGAGACCCACCCGGCCACCGCCGCGCCCCCGGCCAGCAGCCCGGCGGCCCCCGCGGCGGCGGTGGTGAGCACGGCGCGGCGGGAGGTGGCCGCGGTACGGAAGAGTGGCGGATCGGCGACCGGATGCGCGCGGTTGCGGCCCTCGCCGCGCGTGGGCGCCGTGAACACGTCGTCGTCCGGGAACGCCTCGTCCTCGGTGGCCGGTTCATCGCGGGCGCCGGGCGGGGCCTCGGCCGCCGGCCCGAAGGCTAGGGCGGTCCCGGGCTCCTCCAGCACCAGCGCCCGCGCGGCCTCGCGGGCCAGCCGGGCGACCACGGCGCTCGGCAGTCTCGGTGGCGGCGGTGGCGCGCCCGGGTGGGGGCCGCCGAGGGCCGCGCGCAGCTCGGCGGCTTCCGGACGGCCGGCGGGGTCCTTCTCCAGACAGCTCGTCAGGATCCGGGCGAGCGAGTCGGACAGCCGGCCGAGGGCCGGCGGTTGCGCGGCGATCCGGTACAGCACCTGCGGCGGCGCGTCGTCGCCGAACGGGGGGCGGCCGGAAGCGGCGTAGGCGAGGACCGCGCCCAGCGAGAACACGTCGGAGGCTGGGACGGGGGCCCGGCCCCTCGCCTGTTCGGGTGACAGGAAGGGGGCCGGCCCGGCGAACCGGCCGGTGTCGCTGTCGTACGCGTCCGCTCCCCCGGCTCCCTCTCCCCTGCCGTTCTCTCTCCCGCCGGCCTCCCTCCCGCCGCGGGCTCCCTGCCGCGGCAGGCGGGCGTGGTGAAACCCGGTCAGCCGGGGGCCGTCCCCGGCGACCAGGACCGCGTCGGCCGAGATGCCGCCATGGACCATTCCGGCCGCGTGGACCCGCTCCAGCGCCTCGGCGAGCGCGGCGCCCAGAACACGTACGTCGTCCTCCGCGAGCCCTCGGGGCGCGGCGCGGACGGCTTCGGCGAGCGGTACGGCGGGGACGTACGGGTAGGCCACCCATGGGGCCGACGCGTCGAGTTCGGCCTCCTCGACGGGCCGTACCCAGCGCCCTGCGGCGGCCCGTGACGCCGCCACGTCGCGGCGCAGCCGGGCGCGCAGCCGCTGGTCGTCGGCGAGTGCGGCGCGCACCAGCGTGACCTCCACGGTCGGCCCCGCGCCGACGCGCCGCCCCAGCAGCCGCACGCCGCTCTCCGTCTCCCCCAGCCGGGCCAGCATCCGAAACGGCCCGAGGTGACGCGGATCCGCGTTGTGCAAGGTGTGCATGTGTCGGCAGCCCTCCCGGCACGATGTGCCACGCCCCGCTATCGATACGTACCGCAGCCTAAGGGTGTCCAAGCATGGAGGTTTCACGCGGCCGAACGTCCACGGGCGGGGCGTCGGCTGCGGAGCGGCCGGCGGGGCGGCCTTCGCGGGTCACAGGACCGGCATGGCGTGCAGGGTGCCGGCGTGGGTCAGGAAGACCCGGTTGGCCGCGCCGGTCAGACGCCAGGGCTGGTCGCCCCCGCCGCCGAGCGACCACGCCACCGCGGCCTTCCGCAGGTCGACGGTCACGACTCCGTCGTCCGGGCCGAACCGGTCCGCGCCGAGCGGGTGGTAGAGGGACCGCCCCTGGACCACGGGCGCGGTCGTGGGCAGGGCGTGCGTACCGGGGAGGAGGGACCAGGTCTGCTCGCCGCTGCGGGCGTCGACCGCGATCAACTGGTCCTGCCAGGCGACGTACAGGGAGCCCTGGGCCGGGGTGGGTGAGCCCCAGATGCCGCCGTCGGCGGCGGGCTTGGCCCAGCGCCGTGTGCCGTCCGCGAGGGTGAGCGCCCGCAGCGAGGCGCCGCCCAGGTACACGGTGTCGCCCGCGACGGCGGGCGCGAGGGCCATCTCGGCGGCGGTGTCCTGATGCCAGGCGACCGAGCCGTGGTCGTCGGTGCGGTACGCGGTCACCGTCCCGTCGGCTCCGGCGACGACGAGCCGCCCCCTGGCCACTGCCGCCGCGGCTCCCTTCGCCGTACCGGTCGCCGCCGATCTCGTCCAGCGGGCCCGAGCGCCCGTCAGTGGCAGTCCGCTCAGCCGTCGTTCGCCGTCCAGTACGTACGCCGTGTCGGCGTCGGCGGCCAGGAGCCGTGTCGCGCCGACCGCCCGGGACCAGCGTTCCCGTCCGTCGCGGGCATCCACGGCGGTGAGCCGTCCGCCCGCGGTGACGGCGAGCACGACACCGCCCGCCGCCAGCAGGCCCGCGGCGGGCAGCGGCGTGCCCCGGTCGGTCCAGGTCCACGCCCGCTGCCCGGTGTCCACGGCCCAGGCAGTCAGGCCCTTGGGCGTTCCGGCCACCACGACCCCGCCGGCCGCGAGCGGGCCGACGCCGTTGGTGGCGAGGCCGTCCCGGGTCCACAGCGGGGCGGGCGCGGTGCCCGTCGTGTACCGCGCCAGCGGGGTGGCGGCGGGGACTCCGGGGCCACTGCCGTCGCCGCGCAACAGCCACCACCCCGCCCCGCCGCCCACGGCGCAGACGGTGACCGCGGCAGCGGAGGCGGCCGCGGCCGTCACCCGGCGCCGGGACGGGGCCGCCTCGAGGGCGGCGGAGCGGACCGTATCGTCGACGGCCGCCGCGCAGCGGGCGAGTTCGGCGGCGAGCGGCCCGGAGCGCCAGGCGGGGCGGCGCGGACGCAGGGGCGGGCGCAGAAGCGGGCGCAGGGGCTGGGCCAGGCGCGGCCGGTGCGCCGCGAGCCATCCCGTACGGTGCGCCCTGCCCGGCTCTCCGCGCCGTCCCGTGTCCCGTTCTGTGGCGTGCTGTGTGCCCCGCTCAGTGCCCCGTTCCGTGCGCAACCGCCGCGCCACCTCGCGCGGCTCGGGGCGCTGTGCCGGCTCCTTGGCCAGACAGTCGGTCACCACCCCCAGCAGGGCCCGCGGTACGCCCTCCAGGTCCGGCTCCTCATGAACGGTGCGGAACTGGACGGCCGCCGGGTGACCGTCGCCGAACGGCAGACGCCCGATGGCGGCGAACGCGAGCACGGCGCCCAGCGCGAAGACATCGCCGGGTGGCCCGGTACGCCGGCCGAGCGCCTGCTCGGGGGCGGAGAAGCCGGGCGTGGCGGGGGCCGAACCGGCCCCGGTGAGGGTCATTCCGTGCTCGGGCCGGGCGATGCCGAAGTCGATGATGTACGGGCCACCACGGGTGAGCACCACGTTCGACGGCTTCAGGTCCCGATGCACCAGCCCGGCCGCGTGGATCTCCGCCAGTGTTCCGGCCAGCGCCGCGCCCAGCGCCCGTACGTCCGCCTCCGCGAACGGCCCGAACCGGTCCACGGCGCGGGTCAGTGTCAGCCCCGGCAGGAATTCCGAGGCGAGCCAGGGCCGTTCACCCCACATCCCGTGGCCGAGGACCGCCGCCACCCCGGGCCCGCGCACCGACCGCGCCACCTCGGCCTCACGCCGGAAGCGGTCCAGCATCCCGGGATCCACGTCATCCGTGGCCCGCAGCGCCTTCACGGCAGCGGTGCGGCCCGCCGCGTCCACCCCCAGGTAGACCCTTCCCATGCCGCCCGCGCCGACCACGCCGAGCAGCCGGTAGGGCCCCAGCCGCATCGGGTCGTCGTCAGCGAGCGGGGCGACTATCGGGTTCTCGGTCATGGCCACGAAGCGCGATCGTAGACGGCCCCGGACCGGCGTCTACGCTGTGCCCGTGAACTTTCCGCACGCCCCGCTGTCCGAACTCGTCCGCCGCGTACCGCCCCCGGCCGAGGCCGTGGACGGCCACGGCGACTGGGAGGCGGCCGAGGCCGCGCTGGGCGTGCGGCTGCCCACGGACTTCAAGGCGCTCGTCGAGACGTACGGGCGGGGCGAGTTCTGCGACCACATCTGCCTGCGCACACCGTTCGGCGAGGACAATCCGGTCCGGCTCGCGGCGGATCTGCTCGAGGACTACGGCGGCATGCGGGAGATGTTCCCCGGGAACTTCCCCTATCCGCTCTTCCCCGAGCCCGGCGGGCTGATCGCGTGGGCGGTGACGGGCAGCGGACACCATCTGTGCTGGCGCACCGCGGGGCCGCCGGACGAATGGCCGGTCGTGGTGTGGTCGCGTGACGACGACTACGAGGAGTACGGGCCCGGCGCCGCCGACTTCCTGGAGGGGTGGATCACCGGGCGGATCGTCTCGGAGGCCATGCCCGGCGGCCACCTTGACCTGACTCCGTGGTTCGACTCCGCGCGCGAGCTGGCCCATGTGTACATCAGGCTGGCAGAGGGCGAGCGGCCATACCCGGAGCGGCTGCGTCTGCTGCGCGAGGCGCTGGCACCGACCGCCGACCGGGGCGGCTTCGTGTCCGAGTACGACGGCCTGCGACAGGATCATTTCGCCACCGTCGAAGGAGGCTGGGAGGTGACGTACGAGACGGCGTACGGCCATCAGATCCGGGTGGCGTTCCCGCCCGAGGACAGTGAGCGGGCGCGGCTGGCCGTGCTGGCCGCGGCGAGGTTGATGGGGTGCGAGGTACTGGGGTTGTCGACCGTGCACGGCACGGTCCTATGGCAGCCCATGCCGTGAGCCCCTGTCCGGCGCGTCCGGTGGCCAGGGCGCCGCTCAGTCGCCCCCGATCCCGTGGTCGGCGAGCGGGCCCACCGTCCAGCCCTCGTCCCGGCATACGCGGACGAGGGCGGGCAGCGCGCCGAGTGTCGCCCGCCAGCAGCCGGGCTCGGCCGCCCGGTCGGAGTCGTGAAGGAGCACCGTGCCGCCACCACGCAGATCGCGGCATACGGTGGCGAGCACCGAGGCCGGCGTCGCCCGTGCGGTCCAGTCGCGGCCCCACGCCGTCCACAGCACGGGCCTGAGCCCGGCCCGCGCGGCGGCCAGCACCCGGCCACCGGTCAGCACCCCGTACGGCGGCCGGTACCACCGCGGCACCGCGCCCGTGGCCCGCCGCACGACGCGGGCGGCGCCCTCGACCTCGCGCAGGTCCCGGGCGACCGTGGGCAGCCATGGGCGGCTGTGCGCCCAGCCGTGGACGGCGAGCTCATGGCCTCGGCGGGAGATTTCGTACGCGGTCCGCGGATGGCGCAGAACGCTGTCGCCGAGGACGAAGAACGTGGCCCGTACGGCGAGCCCGTCGAGGGCGTCGAGGAACTGCGGGGTGGACCCGGGGTCGGGCCCGTCGTCGAAGGTGAGTGCGATGTGATCGGGCCGCCCGCGACCGGCCAGGGCAGGGAAGAGGGCCCGCCGCGCCCCCGGCAGCCAGGTGCCGGCGGGGCCGATGTGCGCGGCCACCGCCAGGGCCGCCGTGGCCGTGGGCAGGGTCACGACGCGCCGCCGCTTTCGGTCCGGCGTACCGTGCGGGCAGGGTGCTCAGGAGGCGATCGGGTGGCCGTGTCCCAGCCGTCGGCGACGGCCGGTGAGTGAGACAGGCCGACGATCCCGGCCGCCATCAGGGCGACTCCGATCGCCTCGGGCACGATGCGCGGCCCGAGGGCGATGCGCTCGCCGAACAGCACCCAGCCCAGCACGATGCTCATCAGCGCGTCGCCGAGGGTGAGCGCGGGTTGCGACGCCGCGAGGGTGCCGGCTCGCAGGGTGCTCTGCAGCAGCAGGAAGCTCAGCAGCCCGACGCCGCACACCGCGTAGAGCGGCCAGCTGGTGAACACGGCGGCCGCGCCGCCGGCGAACCGGCCCGTGAACTCCTTGATCAGCGCCGCGGTGCAGGCGAAACACGCCGCGGTGGCGCAGCCCAGGACGGCGGCGCGGGCGGGCCCGCGCAGTACGCGGGCCGCCGCGATCAGGACACCCACGGCGAGCGCCGCCAGCAGCCCCACCGGGAGCCAGCGGCCGTTCTTCGCGGTGCCCTGGCCGTGCGAGGGGTCGGCGGCCACGAGGAAGATCGCCAGCCCGGCGGCGAGCGTCACAAACGCCAGCCATGTCCGGCCGTCCGGGCGGTGGCGGAAGACCAGGCTGCCGACCACCAGGGTGAACAGCAGCTCGGTCACCAGCAGTGGCTGCACGACGGAGAGCCGCCCGACCGCGAGCGCGCCCACCTGGGCCACCGCCGACACCACCATCGCCGCCCCGCCGGCCAGCCAGAACGGGCGTCGCAGCAGCCGGGCCAGCCGGAGCAGGGCCTGCCCGGCCCGCCGGCCGGCTCGCCGTTCCGGTTCCCGCTCCTGTTCCTGTTCCTGTTCCTGTTCCTGTTCCTGTTCCATCGCGGCGCGTCGCTGCAGCACCGACGCCGCGCCGTTGGCCAGGGCGGACAACAACGCCAGCAGGACCGTCAGCGCGTCGTGCACCGCGTCACCCGAAACGGGACGCCAGTCGGCGGTACAGCGCCGGGGCCGCGCTGCGGACCAGCGCGGGCAGGCGTAGCCAGGCGGGTACGTAGACCTCGTCGCGGCCTCGCGCGACGGCGTCCCAGACCACGTCGGCGACCGTGGCCGGGGGCAGTGGGCGGGGCCGGCGGCGGGTGTACGGGGTGCCGCGGCGGGCGAAGAACGGGGTGTCCACCACGCCGGGGACGACGTGGGTGACCCGTACGCCGGACCCGAGGAGCTCGTACCGGAGGGCGTCGGCGAAGGTGCCGAGCGCCGCCTTGGCGGCGGAGTAGACCGCCTCGCCCTTGACGCCCACGCTGCCCGCGACCGATCCGATGAGCACGATATGGCCACGCCGTTCGGCCAGCATGTGCGGCAGCACCAGGCGCGCGAGGTGCATGGCGGCGAGCAGGTCGACGGAGATCACCTGGTCGATGGCCGTGGGCGGCATCGAGCCGAACGGCCCGGCCCAGCCGACCCCCGCCCCTGCGACGAGCAGGTCGATCCGCCCGGCCACGTGGAACGCTTCCCGGACCAGGTGGCCGCTTCCCTCCTCGGTGGCCAGGTCGGCGGGGAGGGCGGTGGCCGAGGTCCGGGCCGCCACGCGGTCCAGCCGCTCCTGGTGGCGGCCGCTGATCAGCAGCCGCCAGCCGCCCTCGGCGGCCAACCGGTCCGCGACGGCGGCGCCGATGCCCGAGGACGCACCGGTCACCAGTGCGACGCCGCGCCACGCGGCAGCGGGACTCTCCGCGTCCCAGGCCGGGCCACGGTGGGTTCCTGTGTCCGGGAGGGGGCGGGTCATGGCGACTCCCTGTGACGGCCGACCGGGGCACGCGGCCGCCGTACGGTTTGGCGACACGCGGAACGGTTACCTCCAGTTAGCCACGTCCAGCTCCACCATGCACCACACACGCCACGCACGCACACGCGCGACGCCGCACCACACGCGTCCGCCGCACGTCAGCCGTGCACACCAGCGGAGGTGACGATGTTTCCCGCGTATCCGCCACCCAATGCCCAGCGCCCCGGGCGCACTCCCCGGGAGCGCCGGTGAGCCGGCGTTTCCTCGTGGTGAGCGCCAGCATGGGCTCCGGTCACGACGCGGTGGCCGGGGAGCTGGCGCGGCGCCTCACGGCCCTGGGACACCGGGTGGACCGGACCGATGTCCTCGCGCTGCTGCCCGCCGGGATCGGCCCGGGGCTGCGCTCCGGATACCGCGCGGCGATCCGCCACGTCCCCGTCCTCTACGCGGGCATCTACGCCGCGTTCTTCCGCCCGGGCCCCGGCCCGCGGCCGGGCAGCGCCCCGCTGGCGGCACTGGCCGAACGCCGGCTGCTGGACCTGGTCGAGCGGTGGCGGCCGGATGTGGTCGTCCCCGTCTTCCATCTCGCCGCCCAGCTCACCGGCCGACTCCGCGCGGGCGGGGCGCTGCCGGTGCCCAGCGCCGTCGTCATCACCGACTTCGCGGTGCACCGGCAGTGGCTGCACCCGGGCAACGATCTGCATCTGTGCGTCACCGCCGAGGCGGCCGGCACCGTGCGGCGGGCCCTGGGCCGGCCCGCGGTGGCCACTGGTCCGGTGGTGGCCGGGCGCTTCTTCGCCCCTGCCCCGGGGGCGGCCGACTGGCGGTGCCGCTTCGCGGCCCGCGCGTCCGGGAAGCTTCCGGTGGCGCTGACGGCGGGTGCGTGGGGGACCGGCAGCCGCCTGGCCGCCACGTCGCGGCTGCTGGCCTCGGCGGGGTATCTGCCGGCGGTGCTGTGCGGCCGTAACGAGCGGCTGCGCCGCGAGCTGTCGCGGTCGCCGGAGGTGTGGGCCATCGGCTGGGAGCCGGACCTGCCCGGTCTGTTGGCCGCGTCGCGGGCCGTGGTGGACAACGCCGCCGGGCAGACCGCCCTGGAGGCGCTGGCAGCCGGGGTGCCCGTGGTCGGCTATCGCCCCATCCCGGGCCATGGACTGGAGGGTGTCCGCCACATGGCGGCGCTGGGCGTGAGCGACCACGCGCGGGACGCGGGCGAACTCGTACGGCTGCTCGACACGCTCACCGCGCCCGGTGCGGCGCGCGACCGCCGTATCGCCGCGGGGCGCCGCCTGTTCACCGGCGACGCGGCGGCCTGTCTGGCCGAGGTCGGCCGGGTGGCCGGAGCGGCCCACGGTACGGCGGGCGATTAGGCCGGCTTCCTCAGGCGCGTGCCGAGGAGCGGGCCGGTGTTCTCAGCGGTGCTTCGAGGAGGCGCCTGTCGGGCGGTGGATGGGCGGTGTCCGCCCGTCAGGCGCCGACCTCCTGGGCCTCGGTCAGGCCTCGTACAGGCCGCGCCCGGCGCTCTTGGCCCGGTCCGCCTTACGGAGTCGCTCCAAAGTGTTACGCACGGAGTTGACGTTCGTCCGCGTCTCGTCGCGCCCCAGGGCCTCGTTGACCTCAGCGGCCCGCAGCGGGCGGCCCGCCTTGCGCAGTGCGGCCAGCACGTTGTCCGAGAGCCCGCCGGAGCGCTCAGCCGCCGGCTCGGTCTTGGGCGCCGCGGCCTTGGGCGCCGCAGCCTTGGGCGCCGCGGCGGCCTTCTTGGCCGTCTTCTTGGTGGCCGTGGCCTTCTTCGCCGCGGTCTTCGAAGTCCGCGCGGTGGCGGGGGCCTTGGCCTTGCCCTTGCTGCGCTGACGGCCGATGGCGGCCTTCCGCGTGGCGGTGGCGGTGGCCCCGGCGGCAGGGGCCGGCTCAGCGGCCGGTTCCGATGCCGCCTCGGGGGCGGGCTCGGCCGCCGTGGCCTCGGTTTCTTCGGCCACCGGCTCCGCGGCCGGCGGCGCGGTTTCGGCCACCGGCTCCTCCGGCGCCTGCTGCGGTACCGGCAGGCTGGAGAGCGCTTGAAGGCTGTTCAGCGCACCGCTGACCGCCTCCAGTCGCTTGGTGACGGATTCCAAATCCTTCTTGAGAGCCTCCTGCTGTTCCTCAAGTCGCGGGCGCTCTGCCTCCAGCGCCTCGATCGTCGATCCCACACTGTTGTCCGCACTCAATGCGTTCACCACCACTTCATACCCTTTCTACGCCCATCGCAGCTGCGATTATGCCTGGTGTTCAGATGTGTACGGTGCCCTCCACACCGCCACACAACACCATCGAATCCACTTGCGCACCACTTCGAACACATGCGTTTCCACGCGTGTGAATGTCCGACTGGGTGTCAGAATCCCCTCAAGGCCGAGCGTAGAGGTGCAACCGGGCCCAATGGAACACCGGTTGGCGATACGAATGTGGCTGCCACGCGGATGTGGCCGCCACATGGATATGGCCGCCGTGAGACGGCGGCCATATCCACGTGGCGGCCCACGTGGCGGAATACTGTTCGGATCACTGCTCGTAGGCGTCCACCAAGCCCTGGATGTCGATCTTCTTCATGCCGAGCATGGCCTTGGTGACACGCGCCGACTTGGCCGGGTCGGGGTCGCTCATCAGCTCGGTCAGCTTGCTCGGCACGATCTGCCACGACAGCCCGTACTTGTCCTTCAGCCAGCCACAGGGCCCCTCTTCCCCGCCGTCGCCGAGCCGCGCCCACAGCTCGTCCACCTCGTCCTGCGTCGCGCAGTCGACGGAGAGCGAGATGGCCTCGGTGAAGGTGAAGTGGGGGCCGCCGTTGAGTGCGATGAACCTCTGCCCGGCGAGCTCGAAGGTGACGGTCATGACCGAGCCCGGCTCCCCCGGCCCCGCCTCCCCGTAGCGCTGGATGTCCACCACCCGGGAGTCGTCGAAGATGGACGTGTAGTGGCGGGCCGCCTCCTCGGCCTGGTCGTCGAACCACAGGAACGTCGTGATCTTTTGCATGGTGGGCTCTCCTTGCCGACTGGGGTCCGGTACCTGTGTGTGTTGAGACCGGCCGGGCCGCGAGAACTCATCGGTCAGGAGGAAACAGGAGCAAAAATGGCGGACCTCATCGGTAGGTGCGCAGGCCACGCCGGTAGGCGAGCTCGCCCAGGACGATGTCCAGGGCCCAGAAGGCGGCGAGCGGGATGCCGAGCAGCGGGACGAAGTAGCCGAGCACGGCGACGGCCGCCGCCAGCGGCACCAGGACGTACGGCGGCACCTGTTGCCAGCCGCCGCGCGGTACGGGGCGGCCGAACGCGGAGGCGCTGCCGCGCTGCCACCACATGCGGTAGCCCCACAGAATGAGGAAGATCAACGCGAGCGCGAGGGCGCCCAGCGCGATCTGGTTGACCAGGCCGAAGAGGTTTCCGGTGTGCGCGTCGATGCCCCATCGGGTGAGTTTGGCCAGCACCGGGTAGTCCTCGAACCGCAGTACGTCGGTGACCTCGCCGGTGGCCGGGTCGACGGCGACGGAGTCCTGTTTCTCCGGCCAGCTGCGCTGGATCTGCTGGACCACATAGGCCGTGTCAGCGTCGGCGGGCGGCACGATCTCCACCGGGTTGCTCAGCCCCTCGGCCCGGGCGGCCTTCAGTACGGCGTCGATGCCCACATCGCGGGCGGACGACGGGTCTTCACCGCCCATGTCCATACCCGGCATGGAGCCGTGGCCGGCGTGCTCTCCACCGGCCTGCTCGCCACCGGCCCGCTCCCGCCCGTCCAGCGTGGCCGAGACCGACGGGGTGGTCTGGCCGATCGCGGAGCGCAGGTCCTCGATGCTCGCGCCGGCATAGGTGGACCAGGTCAGGCCCGTCGCCGACAGGAAGAACAGGCCCACCGCGGCCCAGACACCGACCGCCCCGTGGAAGGACATGGTCCGCCTGCGGCCGGTGGCGGCGCGGTCGGGCAGGGCGATGGCGCGCAGCCGGCGCTTGGTGCGCCGGCGGGCGAGCCACAGCACCAGCCCGCCACCGGTGATCACCCACAGCCAGCTGGCGGCGAACTCGCTGTAGAGACGGCCGGTCTCACCGAGGTGCAGATCCCTGTGGAGCTCGTCGATCCAGGTGCGCAGGGGCAGTGCGCCGGTGGAGCCGTACTGCTCCAGTGCGCCGCGCACCTTCCCGGTGTACGGGTCGACGAAGACGGCGAGGGTGTGATCCGGATCGACACCCTTGACGCCGGAGAGCAGCACCCGGGTCGTGGCACCCGCCTCCGGGGAGGGCCGCACCGCGCTGATGGTGCCCTCGGGGTGGGCCGCGCGGGCCGCGTCGATCTGCCGGGAGACGGGGAGTTCGCGCTCGCCGACGGGGACGCGCAGCTCATGGTCGTAGACGATCTTCTCGGCCTCGAAGGACGCCGCGTACAGCAGCCCGGTCACCGCCGCGACCAGCAGGAACGGGGCGACGACCACGCCCGCGTAGAAGTGCAGCCGCAGCACCAGCGGACGCAGTCCCGTCCACCACTTGCGCCCCGACCACCCCGGGGGACGGGCGTCGGCCGCGAGTGGCGGCCCCGCGGCCTCCGCGGCCTCCGCGGCCGTGGTCGGCGAGCCGTCGTCCGTGGTGACGGCGGTCGTTCGGTCGGGCATGGACGGCTCCCGTTCGCTGGACTACGCGGTACGGCGGTGGCCGCACCGCATCAGTCGTCGGATCGGGGTGCCGTCGAGTTCCGGGCCGGGTGTGTGATGCGCGTCATACGCCGTCAGGAACCGGCGCCGCGCAGCGCGTCGGCGAGCGGGCCCGCTCCGGTCAGTTCGATGGCTCCGGCGGCGATGCCGTCGGCGACCGTGAGCGTGCCCTGGGCGAGGGCGACGCAGGTGTCGGCGTCCACGACGAGCCGGATGTCCGCGCGCTCGGCGGGCCCGTCCCCGTACGACGGCTCGGCCGCGCCGAACACCAGATGGAAGCCGCCCTCCTCCAGCACCACATCGACGACCCCTTCATGTCCCGCCGCGAGGTGCCCGAGCCGATGGAGCAGCGGCAGGGCGAACCAGTGGGCCCGGATGGCGTCGGTGGGCTGCCGTTCGGCCAGCGCGGGCGCGCCCCAGGCGGCGAGGGCGGTGAGGACGGGCAGCAGCGCGCGTCCGTGGGGGGTGAGTTCGTAGACGGAGACCGACGCCGGCGGCGGCAGCTTCCGGCGGGCGAGTACGCCGTAACGCTCCATGTCCTTCAGCCGGGTGGCGAGCATGTCCGTGCTGACCCCGGGCAGGTCGGTGTGGAGGTCGGTGTATCTGCGGGGGCCGGCCAGCAACTCCCGCGCGATCAGCAGCGTCCACCGGTCACCGACGGCATCGAGGGCCCGCGCGATCGCGCAGTACTGGTCATAGCTTCGGCGTGGCATGCGCCCCAGTCTAGCCATTTAGTTGGACTTTCCAAGTGGCGCCTTGGTAGAACAAAGTAAGCCGTCGTCGGCTGATGAGGCGGATGAGAACCGGGAGGGCACCACATGGAGTTCCGGCAGTCGAACAAGCTCAGCGAGGTCTGTTACGAGATCCGGGGGCCGGTGATCGAGCACGCCAACGCGCTGGAGGAGGCCGGACACAGCGTGCTGCGCCTCAACACGGGCAATCCGGCGGCGTTCGGGTTCGAGGCCCCGGAGGAAATCCTTCAGGACATGATCCGGATGCTGCCGCAGGCCCATGGCTACAGCGATTCGCGCGGCATCCTCCCCGCCCGCCGGGCCGTGGTCCAGCACTACCAGCAGCGCGGCCTGGACGACCTCGGCGTGGACGACGTCTTCCTGGGCAACGGCGTGTCCGAGCTGGTGTCCATGGCCGTCCAGGCCCTGGTCGAGGACGGGGACGAAATCCTCATCCCGGCCCCCGACTTCCCGCTGTGGACGGCGGTCACCGCCCTGGCGGGCGGCAAACCCGTGCACTATGTGTGCGACGAGTCCGCCGACTGGTACCCGGACCTCGACGACATGGCGTCGAAGATCACCGACCGTACGAAGGCCGTGGTGATCATCAGCCCGAACAACCCCACCGGCGCCGTCTATCCGCGCGAGATCATGGAGGGCATCCTCGACCTGGCGCGCCGCCACCATCTGATGGTCTTCTCCGACGAGATCTACGACAAGATCCTCTACGACGGGGAGGTCCACCACAGCCCCGCCGTCCTCGCCCCCGACCTGGTGTGCCTGACCTTCAGCGGCCTGTCCAAGGCTTACCGGGTGGCCGGGTTCCGGTCCGGCTGGGTGGTCGTGTCCGGCCCCCGGCAGCACGCCAGGAACTACCTGGAGGGGCTGACCATGCTGGCCTCGATGCGGCTGTGCCCCAACACCCCCGCACAGTTCGCCATCCAGGCGGCCCTCGGCGGCCGGCAGTCCATCGAAGACCTCGTACTGCCCGGCGGACGGCTGCACGAACAGCGCGACCGCGCATGGGAGAAGCTCAACGAGATCCCCGGAGTGTCCTGCGTCAAGCCCAAGGGCGCGCTGTACGCGTTTCCGCGCATCGACCTCGGTGTCCACCGGATCCACGACGACGAGCGGTTCGTTCTGGACCTGCTGTTGCGCGAGAAGATCCAGGTGGTGCAGGGCACCGGCTTCAACTGGCCGCGCCCCGACCACTTCCGTATCCTCACCCTCCCGCACGTCGACGACCTCGAGTCGGCCATCAGCAGGATCGGACGGTTCCTCGGCGGATACCGGCAGTCGTGACCGCGGGTGCCTGACCACGAGGGCCTGACCGCGACAGCTCATGACCGCAGACCCCTGACCGCGCCTTCGCACGGAAGTCGTGTACCACCGGCGGGCAACCGCTTGTAAGGTGCATGCTTATGGGCGGGGTGATCTCGGGTTTCGGTGTCATCGCGAGCATCGTCGTCACCGGTTACGTCCTGGGGCGCCGCGGCTCGCTGGGCGAGCACGGGCGCGATGTGCTCACCGCGGTCGCCTTCCAGGTCGCCAGCCCCGCGCTGCTGTTCTCCACGCTCTCCCGGGCCAACCTCTCCGTCCTGCTGTCGGTCCCGATGCTCGTCACCGGCTTGAGCACCTTCGTCGTCGCGGGGACGTTCATCGCCGTCGGCGCCGTACGCCGCTGGAGCGTCGGCCGGACGACGATCGGCGCGCTGTGCGCCAGCTATGTGAACGCCGGAAACCTGGGCATCCCCGTCGCCATGTACGTCCTCGGGGACGCCTCCCTGATCGCGCCGGTCCTGCTCTTCCAGCAACTCGTCGTGTCCCCGATCGCCCTGACGGTCATCGACCTGAGCCGCAGCGAGGGCCGGACGTCGCTGCTGCGGCAGCTCACCACGCCGGTGCGCAATCCCATCGTCGTCGGCTCCCTGTCCGGTGTGGTGGTGGCCGCGGCCGGCTGGCGGATCCCCGGACCGGTCATGGAGCCGGTCTCGATGCTGGGCGGGATGGCGGTGCCCGGTGTGCTGCTGGCGTTCGGCCTCTCGCTGCCCGGCAGCGCGCTGCCCGGGCGCGGCGAGGACCGCGGCCCGGTGCTGCTGTCGGTGGCGCTCAAGTCCTTCGCGCAGCCGGTGGTGGCGTGGGCCATCGCGGCCGGGGTGTTCGGTCTCGGCGGCGCCGCGCTGTTCGCCGCCGTCGTCACCTCGGCACTCCCGTCGGCGCAGAACCTCTTCACGTACGCCGTGCGGTACCAGACCGCGACGAGGCTGGCGCGCGAGTCGATCCTGCTGTCGACGTTACTGGCGGCCCCGGTGCTGCTCACGGTGGCGGCCCTGCTCGGCTGAGCGGTGCCCGTTCCTCAGCGGGAGGCGCGGGCCCGGCCGGCGGACACCGGCGGCCCCGCGGGCGCGGCGAGACGTGCCGGATGTGAGTGTCGCACTGCGCACACCCGGCGGCCCGGCTACCGTCGATGTCGCTCGGACCCCCGCCAGGAATCGAGGAACAGCAATGGCACCCTCCGCGTCAGCCTCGTCAGCGTCTGCCTCCATCGGAGTCACCGGGCTCGCCGTCATGGGCAGCAACCTCGCCCGCAACTTCGCCCGGAACGGCTACACCGTCGCGGTGCACAACCGCACCCCCACCCGCACCCGCTCCCTGATCGAGGAGTTCGGGCACGAGGGCTCGTTCGTGCCGGCCGAGAAGCCCGAGGACTTCGTGGCCTCGCTGGAGCGGCCCCGGCGGCTGGTGGTGATGGTGAAGGCGGGTGAGCCGACGGACGCGGTGATCGACGAGTTCGTGCCGCTGCTGGACCCCGGAGACATCGTCATCGACGGCGGCAACGCCCACTTCCAGGACACCCGCCGCCGCGAAGGCGCGCTGCGCGAGCGCGGCATCCACTTCGTCGGGACGGGCATCTCCGGCGGCGAGGAGGGCGCGCTGCACGGGCCCTCCATCATGCCCGGCGGGTCGGCGGAGGCTTATGCCGCGCTCGGTCCGATGCTGGAGAAGATCAGCGCACATGTCGACGGCGAGCCGTGCTGCACCCACATCGGCGCGGACGGCGCCGGACACTTCGTCAAGATGGTGCACAACGGCATCGAGTACGCCGATATGCAGCTGATCGCCGAGGCGTACGACCTGCTGCGGCGTGCGGCGGGACAGACCCCCGCGCAGCTCGCGGAGATCTTCCGCCGCTGGAACACCGGCATGCTGAACTCCTACCTCATCGAGATCACCGCCGAGGTCCTTGCCCACACCGACCAGGCGACCGGCAAGCCGTTCGTCGACATCGTCGCCGACGCCGCCGAGCAGAAGGGCACCGGCCGCTGGACCGTGCAGATCGCGCTCGACGTGGGCGCGCCGGTCCCCGGTATCGCCGAGGCCGTCTTCGCACGCTCGCTGTCCGGCCACACCGAACTGCGCGCCGCCGCCCGGCAGTTGTCGGGACCGCAGGGGCCCGCCCTGACCGGGGCGGGCGCCGACGGGCTGGTCGACCGGGTCGAGCAGGCCCTGTACGCGTCGAAGATCGTCTCGTACGCCCAGGGCTGGAACATGATCCAGGCAGCGGCGGACCAGTTCGGCTGGGACATCGACCTGGGCTCGGTGGCCAAGATCTGGCGCGGCGGCTGCATCATCCGGGCCGGGTTCCTGGACGAGATCCGCAGCGCGTACGCGGCCGACCCCGCGCTGCCCACGCTGCTCGCCGACGAGCGGTTCGCCCGTCAGCTCGGCGAGGCGCAGGACGCATGGCGGGCCGTGGTGACCACCGCCGCCCAGCAGGGGATTCCCACGCCCGGCTTCTCCTCCGCGCTCGCCTACTACGACGCGCTGCGCGCCGACCGGCTGCCCGCCGCCCTCATCCAGGGGCTGCGGGACTTCTTCGGCGCCCACACCTACCTGCGCACCGACCGCGAGGGCGTCTTCCACACCGAGTGGTCCGGCGGCCGGAGCGAAACCCAGAAGTGAGGCCGCGCCAGGGCGCGATGTGATCGGCAGCGCCCCGGTGGAGAACCGGGAAACGGGGAATCAGGAACGGAAACCGGCTTCTGACCGTGCGAGGACCGCGACGGCTGGAGGGAACACAGGTGACCGTATCCATACCGGATCCGCCCCGGTCCACCGGGGAGGCCGTCCGCCCGACGCGCCGCGCCCTGGTGGCGGGGTCGGTGGGCAACTTCATCGAGTGGTACGAGTTCGGCGTCTACGGCTACTTCGCGACGGTCATCGCCGCGAACTTCTTCACCCCCGAAGGAGGAAACGACCTCGAGGGCCTGGTCAAGACCTATGCGTCCTTTGCGCTTGCCTTCTTCTTCCGGCCGATCGGCGCAGCCGTCTTCGGCCGGCTCGGGGACCGGATCGGCCGCCGCCCCGTCCTGATCCTCGTGGTGCTGCTGATGACCGCGGCCACCACGCTGATCGGGCTGCTCCCCACGTACGACACGGTGGGCGCGGCCGCGCCGTGGCTGCTCACCTTTCTGCGGGTGCTGCAGGGCCTGTCCGCGGGCGGTGAGTTCGGCGGGGCGGTCTCGATCATGACGGAGTTCGCTCCCGACGGTCGGCGCGGGCTGTACGGGGCGTGGCAGTCCTTCACCGTGGCGCTGGGCCTGCTGGGCGGGGCAGGGGTGGCCGCGCTGCTGGCCACGGTGTTGAGCGAGCAGGCGCTGAACGACTGGGGCTGGCGGCTGCCCTTCGTACTGACGCTGCCGATGGGCCTGGGCGCTCTGTGGCTGCGGCTGCGGCTCGAGGAGACCCCCGCCTTCCGGGGCGCCGGGGGCACCGACAAGCGGGTCGGTGGCGCGGTGGCGCCATTGCCTACACCGCCCGCGGCCGAGGTGGCGTGGGCCATCGTCCTGGGCGCCGGGCGCATCATGGGCTGGGCCGCGGCCGGTTACACCTTCCTCGTCGTCCTGCCGTCGTATCTGCAGAGCACATTGGGCGCCAGCTTCCGGCAGGCGCTGATCGCGACCGTGGTGGCCAATCTGGGCTTCGCCGCCTCCATCATCCCGGCCGGGTGGCTCAGCGACCGGATCGGCAGACGGCCGGTGATGCTGTCCGGGGCCGCGCTGGTGACCGTCTCGGCGATCCCGCTGCTGAACCTGTTGCAGGACACGGACCGTTCGAACCTCGTCAAGGGAATGGCGGTGTTCGCCGCCGGGGCCGCGGTCGGGCTGATGGCCGGCCCCGGCCCGGCCATGCTGGCCGAGATGTTCCCGACCCGGGTCCGCTACACCGGGCTCGGCCTGGCGTACGCGCTGTCGAACGCCGTGTTCTCCGGCTGCGCCGGGCTCATCATCACCAAGACCATCGAGCGGACGGGCGAGGTGGACATCCCCGCGTACTACACCACGGTGACCTGTGCCATCAGCCTTCTGGCGCTGCTCACCCTGCGCGGGGACGACCACCGCGGCCCGCTGAGCGAGGGGCGCGGGGACAGCCACGGGGACGGCCGGGGTGACGAGCGGGGGGTCGGCCGATGCGGGTGATCGGGCTGATGTCGGGCACCTCGTACGACGCCATCGACGCCGCGGCCGCCGATCTGACCCTCGACGGCGACCGGCTGGTGCTGACCCCGCTGGGCATGGTCAGTGCCCCGTACGAGGAGGAGTTGCGCGAGGCGCTGAGCGCCGCGCTGCCACCGGCGCCGACGACCATGGCGGCCGTGTGCGAGCTCGACACCGGTATCGGCCAGGCGTTCGCCGCCCTCGCCGTCCGGGCCGACCGGGAGCTGTGCGACGGGCGCGCCGAGCTCATCAGCTCGCATGGGCAGACCGTCTACCACTGGGTGGCGGACGGCCGGGCGTACGGCACGCTGCAGCTGGGGCAGCCCGCGTGGATCGCCGAGGCCACCGGCCGCCCCGTCGTCTCCGATCTGCGCGGCCGCGATATCGCGGCCGGCGGACAGGGGGCGCCCTTGGTGAGCGTCGTCGACACGCTGTGGCTACGCGGACGGCCCGGCGGGTGCGTGGCGCTGAACCTCGGTGGCATCGCCAATGTCACCGTGGTGCCGGACGGCGGCGGGGAACCCCTCGCGTACGACACCGGGCCGGGCAACGCGCTCATCGACGCGGCGGTACGCCATCTGACGGGCGGCCGGCTCGGCTACGACGAGGACGGCGCGATGGCGGCGCGCGGCACGGTGCACGGCCCGCTGCTGGGCCGGCTGCTGGCCGAGCCGTACTACGCGCGGCGTGCCCCCAAGACGACCGGGAAGGAGCTCTTCCATCTGCCCTATCTCCAGGCCGCGCTCACGGGCTTGGGCCCGGTGCCGGCCGAGGACGTGGTCGCCACCGTCACCGAGCTCACCGCCGCCACCGTGGCGGACGCGGTGCGCTCCACCGGGGCCGGCGAGGTGATCGCCTCGGGGGGCGGCACCCGCAACCCCACCCTGCTGGCCGCCCTGCGCCGGGCCCTGGGGGACGTCCCGCTGCGCACCTCGGACGAACTGGGCCTCCCCTCGGCCGCCAAGGAGGCGTACGCCTTCGCCGTTCTCGGCTTTCTGACCGCCCATGGGCTGGCCGGCACGGTGTCGGCCTGCACGGGCGCCCGCCACCCCAGCGTGCTCGGTTCGATCACCCCGGGCCGCCACGGCCTGCGCCTGCCACCGGAAGCCACTGGCGCAGGCCGAGCCGTACCGTCCCGGCTGGAGATCTCACCGCCATGAGCACAGGCCGCGCCGGGATTGTTCCGTGCGTGGCCGCCACGCGAACGGCCTCAGAAACCACAGCTGATCTTCCTCCCGCCGCAGCTCCCCCACCGCGGCTCATTCCCGGCCGCCGGCTTCCTCGTCGGCCTGGTGGTCCGCCCAGACGTAGGCGACGGGAAGCAGCTCGGCGACGGGGACGGTGCGCGGGTGGTCCACTGTCCCGACGATGACTTCGAGCGTGGGGAAGTAGTCGAACAGGAACTGGCGGCAGCGGCCGCACGGCGGGACCACCCCGCGCTCCCGGTCGCCGACCGCCACCATCCTGACCAGCTCATAGGCGCCCTGGGCCGCCGCGGCCCCGACGGCCACCAGCTCCGCGCAGGGACCGCCGGTGAAGTGGTAGGCGTTGACCGCCGTGACGATGCGGCCGTCGGCGGCGCGCGCGGCGGCGGCCATGGTGTGGTCGTCGCCCCGGCAGTACGTCCGCGCGACATGGGCCGCGGCCTGGATGAGCTCCTCGTCGGCGGTGGCGGGCTGCGTGGTCATCTTCTCCGCTCTCGCAAGGGACTGTCGGTGCCGGACCGTAGGGTGCGGATTATGGCAGCGATCGAGTATGTGCGCGGGGACGCCACCGCGCCGCAGGGGAAAGGGAAGAAGATCATCGCCCATGTCTGCAATGACCTGGGCGGCTGGGGCAAGGGTTTTGTGCTGGCCGTCTCCCGGCGCTGGCCGGAGCCGGAGGCGGCCTACCGCCGCTGGCACCGCGAGCGGGCGCGCAATGACTTCGGGCTGGGCGCGGTCCAGTTCGTGCAGGTGAGCCGGTATGTGTGGGTGGCCAATATGGTCGGCCAGCGCGGGATGCGCCCGGGCAGCAAGGGGGTGCCGGTGCGGTACGAGGCGATCGGCTCGGCGCTGGGCGAGGTCGCGGCGAAGGCCGCCGAGTTGGGGGCCTCGGTCCATATGCCGCGCATCGGCTGTGGGCTGGCCGGTGGGCGCTGGGGGCGGATCGAGCCGCTGATATCCGAGCAGTTGGTGGCGCGCGGAATCCCGGTCACCGTCTATGACCACGGCGACTGACGGACACAGCGGCTGACCGGCCGCGGCCACTGACATCCTCCGAGTTGAGGGCTTCCCCCATCGGGGGCATATTTGAACTGAGGCGCGTTGCCGGATCCGGTTCGCCTGTCCGCTCGGGCTGAGTGGTCTGAGTGATCTGCGTTTCGCATTCGATCAGACGAGGCCGCCATGTCTGCCTACGATCCCACCCCTGCCCAACACCACGCGTCCTCACCGCGCACCCGGGGACATGTGCTGGTCGCCCACGACGTGGGGCTGCTGGTGATACGCCTGGGGGTCGGGTTGACCATCGCCGCGTGGGGCGCCCAGCATCTGTTCGGCTGGTGGGGCGGCCCGGGGATCGAGAACACGAGTCGGGCCTTTGAGAAGTTCGGCTATCCCGTGCCCACGTTCATGGCGTGGGTGGCCGGTGTCATCGAGACGTTCGGCGGCCTGGGGCTGGCCGCGGGCCTGCTCACACCGCTCGCGGGCGCCGCCGTGGCGGGCACGATGGCCAACGCGGTGCATGTCGTATGGCCGTTGGGGTTCTTCGGCGGCTTTGGGTTTCCCCTGCTCATCGGTGTGGGGGCGGCGGGGCTCGCGCTGAGCGGGCCGGGCCGGATCGCCGTGGACGCCGTCATCCCTGGGGTGCGGTCCCACCATGTGATTTACGGGGTGGTGACGCTGCTGATCGCGGCCGTCCTTGCGGCGATCACGATCGGGATCCGCGACTGACGCCCGTCCCATGCGCTCATGGCGACGTACGCCCACGGCGCGGCCCGGTGAGCGCGCACCGCCCGCTCGCCGGGGCGAGGGGCGGTGCGTGCCGTTCAGCCGGTGGTCGTTTCACCCGTGGCGGTGGCCGAATCAGCGCTGCTCACTCGGCGGCCGGTGGGCGGCGGAAGCCGCGGCCGCGGGTGAGCGTGTAGCCGCCCACGCCCGCGAGCGCACCCAGGGCGCCACCGATCACGGTCCACACCCAGCGGTCCGACCACCAGCCCGACCCCCAGCCGCCGTTCGGCTCGGCCGCGGTGTGCGACGAGGTGTCCTCGGCGGATGCCTCGGACGCGTCCGGGCTCGGCTCGGCATCCGGCGCCTGAGTCGCCCCGGCCCGCACGGCCGGGGTCAGCGGGGAGAGTTCGCCGCCCTCCGCGTGCTTGCCGCCGACGTCCCGCGTGGAGGCGGTGATCTCGGTGGTGAAGGGCAGGCCGAGGTCCGCTTCCGGCAGGTTCACGACCGTCAGACGGACGTAGTACGACCCCGGCAGCGGATCGTTGGCCCATTTCTCCGACCAGGGCCGCACCCGGCGCAGCTGACAGCTGAGGTCGACGGAGGCGTCCTGCTGGGCCGCGGTCACGGTCTGGCTGCCCGAGGTGCAGGCCTGGCGGCGGCGCAGCCCGTCGTAGACATCGAGCTGCCAGGTGGTCCTGCCGTGCCGGGTCTGTGCCTCGGGGAGCTTGACGGTGGCCTTGACGGTGGGGACCTGCCCGGCCGCCGCGGGGAACACCCAGTACAGGTAGTCGCCGACCGAAGCCGAGGCGGTGGCGGTCTGTCCCTGTTCGATCGCCGTGGCGGTCCGGAAGCCGGTGCCCGCCTCGGTGGGTTCGTCGCCGTCGTCCGTGCCCGCACTCGCGCTCGGGGACGCGTCGGCGGCCGCCACGGGGGCGGTGGCGAACAGGGCGGCGCAGAGTGCGAACGCGGCGCCCGCGGTACGTAGGGCACGCATCAGTTGGTCCTCCAGACGGTGACGCGCCAGCGGGCCAGCCAGCCCCACACCAGTCCCACCAGCAGCCCGGTGACGGTGAGCACGGCCAGCAGCACCCAACCGCGGCCGAGGCCGAAGGCGGCCGCGTCGGCGGGCGGGTCGCCGGCGTCGACGATGTTCACGGCCAGTTCGACGGGGAGGCCGGGGGTGCGCTTGACGGAGGCGGGCGCGGAGAACGACTGGCTCACCTCGAGGCAGATCGTGCGCGGCGTACTGTCCTCCACCTCGCGGCCCTCGGCCACCGGATAGCGCAGCCCGGTCGAGAGGACATCGGTGCGGCCGCTGCCCGCCTCGCTGCCGCGTACCAGTTCACGGCCGTGCTCGGTCACCGCCCGCACCATCACGCCGTAGTCCGGGTCGACGGCGCGGTCGGCGCCCACGGTCGCCGATGCCCGCAGCTCCTGGCCGGGGGCGACCTTCACCCGGTACCAGCGGTGCTCGCCGAAGCCCTCGCGGTCGTTGTAGAGGCCCGCGCCGAGAACGGGGGCCTGGGCGCACGCCGCGGCGCCCGCCACCGCGGTCGGGGTCTGGACCGGGGTGTCCGCGGCGCGCCGCACCAGCTGCTTGATGCGGGTGGACAGCTGGTCGGTGTGCTGGACCGCGGTGTAGGTGCCACCGGTGGCCTCGGCGATGCAGCTGAGCTGGTCCCGGACCTTGCTGTCCAGGGTCAGCCCGAGCGTGTCGACGACCAGGTGGGTGCCCTGGGCGGCCAGTTCCCGGGCCACGTCGCACGGGTCGGGCTGGCCGCAGGAGTCCTCGCCGTCGGTGATGAGCACGATCCGGCGGGTGGCGTCGCCGCCCGCGAGGTCCTTGGACGCGCCGCGCAGGGCGAGTCCGATGGGCGTCCAGCCGGTGGGGCGCAGCGTGGCGACGGCGGTCTTGGCCTCGGTGCGGTCCACCCGGCCGACGGGGTAGAGCTGTTTGCTGTCCAGGCAGCCGGTCTTGCGGTCCTGGCCGGGGTATGTGGCGCCGAGGGTGCGTATGCCGAGCCGCACCTCGTCGGGCACGGCATCGATCACCTCGTTGAACGCCTGCTTGGCAGCGGCCATGCGGGACATGCCGTCGACATCGCGGGCGCGCATCGAGCCGCTGACGTCCAGGACCAGTTCGACTTTGGGGGACTCACGGGCCGGTTCGTCGTCGGCTACGGCCACGGCGGGGGACAACACGCCGCAGACCACGGCCGCGAGCAGCCCGAAGGCGCCTGTCGCCAGGCGTTTCTTTATGATCACCGCGGCATCTTATGGAGCTTCATATGACCGCTCCAAAGTGGGTGGTGTCCGACGGCTCCCCGTCCGCAAAGCTGTCACAGTGGCGGAACCGCACGGTCATTGGTCACTCCGTATGAATGTGTGGCGAACCGGGGCCATGGCGCTGTACGGTGCGTCCAGCCCACCGGCCGGAGGATCCAGTTCGTGCTCAGCCCCTCACTCGCCCAGGAGATCGCCGGGGACACCTCTGCGGTCATCGGTTTGAACGTCCTCATCACCGACAGCGAGGGCGTCGTCATCGGCAGCGGTGACAGCAGCCGCATCGGCACCTTCCACGAGGCCTCCGTGGAGGTGATGCGCACTCAGGAGGCCGCCATCCACACCGCCACCCAGGCGCAGGAGCTCAAGGGGGTGCGCGCCGGGGTGACACTGCCGCTGGTCATGGACGGACACGCGGTGGGCACGGTCGGCATCACGGGTACGCCCGCCCAGGTGCGGCGCTTCGGTCTGGTGGTCAAACGGCAGACGGAGATACTGCTGCGCGAATCGGCCGTCCTGCGCTCACGGGTGGTCAGGGAGCGGGTACTGGAGGATCTGCTCGCGGATGTCGCCACGTACGACGCCGCGGTCGTCGAACCGGACTTCGTCGTCTTCCGCGCCGCCGAGGTGGGCTTCGATCTGCGGCTGCGCCGGATCGCGGTGGTCGTCGAGGTGTCCGCGTCCGGTGGGACGAGCGGCGCCCGCCATCGTGCCGGGCCACCCGTGCCGGACACCTCGCTGGTCCGCTCGGAGCTGCTGCGCACCGTACGGGAGGTGTTCGCCGATCCGCAGGACGTGGTCGCGGGGGCGGCACCGGGGTGGATCGGGGTGCTGCACCGGCTGCCGGAACAGCGGTCGGCCAGCCGGGTGATGACGGCCTGTCAGCGGCTGACGGATCTCGTAGGTGTCCAGCACGGCCTCGAGGCCCGGGTCGGGATCGGGGAGCCGGCCACCTCGGTCGGCGGTCTGCACGACTCGTACCAGGACGCGTGCGACGCACTGCGCCTGGGGTCCCGGGTCACGCCCGAGTTACCGGTGCACCTCGTCTCCGATCTGCGCGCCCACCAGTTGCTCGCGGCCACCGGCCAGCACACCCGCACCCGGCTGCTGGCGCTCACCGCCGCGGACCTGCGCGAGCAGCCGGACTGGCCGGTGCTCCGGGACACCGTGGTGGCCTGGTGCGAGAACGGCTTCAACTTGGTCCGCGCCTCTTCGGCGCTGCACATCCACCGCAACACCCTCGTCTACCGTATGAACAAGATCGAGCAGATCAGCGGCCGCCCGCTGCGCGACCATCGCACCACGCTCGCCCTGTACCTGGCCTGTCTGGCCGACCAGCTCGACACTCAGCGCTGACGCGCCACTCCCCCGGCTCTCCGCTCCCTGCGCGCTCGGCCCACGAGGGAGCCCAGCCAGACGGCGGCGACCAGCCCGGTCGGCAGCCCGGGCGCGGCCCACGGCGCCAGGGTCAGCAGTACCCCTCCCCCGATCGCCCCGGCGACCAGGGCGGACAGCAGCGCCACGCTGAACCCGCGCACCCGGCCGGTGGCGACGAGGTCGGCCAAAAGGCTGGTCAGCATGCCGGTGAAGTACGTGGTGGAGACCCCGGGCGGCGCGACGGCGCGCACCAGCGCGCTCTGCCCTCCCATGGCCACGGCGGCCAGCGCCAGCAGCCCCTGCCGCCACCCTCCGTCGAGGTGGCCGTCGGCGGCGGCCCACAGCGCCCACAGCACACCGAGCGCGAGCACTTCCACCCCGAGCGCCCGGCGCGCCAGCCGCCTCTTGTCGGGCCCCCTGACGATCCGCCCGCTGACCAGCGAGCCGAGGACATAGCCGCCGACCGCGACGGCGGCGTGGCCGGCGAGCGCGGGGTCGCGGGTCCCCGCCGACATGCCGAGCAGCGAGAGGTTCGCGGTCATCACGCTGGTGAACACTTCGCCGAGCGCGAGAAAGGCGATGGCGTCCATCGAACCGGTGGCCACGGTCAGCGCCACGGCGGCCGTCAGGGCACCGCCGCCCGGCTCGAGCCGGCCACATCCGCCACGCCGGCCCGATAAGCCGCCGGCCGGGCCCGCCGGGCCGCCGTCCCGGGGTGGCAGGGGGTCGCTCATCCGCTGTCCCCCTTGGACCCGTCCCCCTTGGGCCGGTCCTCGTCGACGATCTCCGCCTCGACGACGTCGTCGTCGGCCCCGTGCTCCGGGCCCGCGCCGTCGCCACCCGCGCCACCGGCCGGCCCGGCGGTCTCGCCCTGAGCCCCAGCCCGGGCGTACATGGCCGTACCGATCTTCTGCGCGGCCGCGGCGGCCTTGTCGGTGGCCGCGCGGATCCGGCCGGAGTCCTCGCCCTTCAGCGTCTCCTTCAGCTCGGCGATGGCCGCCTCGGTCTCCTGCCGCACGTCCTGCGGCACCTTGTCCGCCTGGTCGCGGAGCAGCTTCTCGGTGTTGTAGACAAGGGATTCGGCCTGGTTGCGGGTCTCGGCCGCCTCGCGCTTGCGGCGGTCCTCCTCCGCGTACCGCTCGGCCTCGCGCATCATCCGGTCGATGTCGTCCTTCGGCAGCGCGGAGCCGCCGGTGACGGTCATCCGCTGTTCCCTGCCGGTGCCGAGGTCCTTCGCCGACACATGCATGATTCCGTTGGCGTCGATGTCGAACGCGACCTCGATCTGCGGCACGCCGCGCGGGGCCGGCGGCAGACCGGTCAGCTCGAACATGCCGAGCTTCTTATTGTACGCCGCGATCTCGCGCTCGCCCTGGAAGACCTGGATCTGCACGGACGGCTGGTTGTCCTCGGCCGTGGTGAAGATCTCCGAGCGCTTGGTCGGAATGGTCGTGTTGCGCTCGATCAGCTTGGTCATGATGCCGCCCTTGGTCTCGATACCGAGGGACAGCGGGGTGACATCCAGCAACAGGACGTCCTTGACCTCACCCCTGAGGACACCGGCCTGGAGCGAGGCACCGACCGCGACCACCTCGTCCGGGTTGACGCCCCGGTGTGGGTCCTTGCCGGTCAACTCCCTGACCAGCCCGGTCACGGCGGGCATCCGGGTCGAGCCGCCGACCATGATCACATGGTCGATATCGGACACCTCGATCCCGGCATCCTTGATCGCCTGGTGGAACGGCCCCTTGCAGCGGTTCAGCAGATCCTCGGTCAGCTGCTCGAACTGGGCGCGGGTCAGCTTCTCGTCCAGATGCAGCGGGCCCTCGTCGGACGCCGTGATGTAGGGCAGGTTGATGGTGGTCTCGGACGCGGCGGACAGCTCGATCTTCGCCTTCTCTGCCGTCTCGCGCAGCCGTTGGAGCGCCATCTTGTCCTTGGACAGGTCGACGCCGTACCCGTTCTTGAACCGGGTGACGAGGTGGTCGACGATCCGCTGGTCCCAGTCGTCGCCGCCGAGGTGGGTGTCGCCGTTGGTGGCCTTGACCTCGACGACCCCCTCGCCGATCTCCAGCAGCGAGACATCGAAGGTGCCACCGCCGAGGTCGAAGACCAGGATGGTCTGGTCGTTCTCCTTGTCCAGGCCGTAGGCCAGGGCGGCGGCCGTCGGCTCGTTGATGATCCGCAGCACCTTCAGGCCGGCGATCTCGCCCGCCTCCTTGGTGGCGGTGCGCTGGGTGTCGTTGAAGTACGCCGGGACGGTGACCACCGCGTCCGTGACGTCCTCGCCGAGGTAGCCCTCCGCGTCACGCTTGAGCTTCTGCAGCACACGCGCGGAGATCTCCTGCGCGGTGTAGCGC
Source organism: Streptomyces sp. NPDC059679 (assembly GCF_042734105.1). Lineage (NCBI taxonomy): Bacteria > Bacillati > Actinomycetota > Actinomycetes > Kitasatosporales > Streptomycetaceae > Streptomyces > Streptomyces sp. NPDC059679. The sequence continues at coordinate 141,377 of NZ_JBHWES010000012.1, forward strand.
TTGCCGTCCACCTCGCCGGTGGCCGGGAAGCGCCACTGCGCCTCCCCCATGTGGCGCTTGACCGACCGCGCGGTGCGCTCCACGTTGGTCACCGCCTGACGCTTGGCCACCTCGCCCACCAGCACCTCGCCGTTCTTGGCGAAGGCCACCACGGAAGGGGTCGTCCGGGTGCCCTCGGTGTTGGTGATGACGGTCGGCTCACCACCCTCCAGAACACACACCACGGAGTTCGTCGTCCCCAGGTCGATCCCGACTGCGCGGGTCATCTCCGCACTCCTCTCCTGCGAGTCCTACGAGATGGGAGCCCTTCACAGAGTGATCCGATTCATGCTCAATGCTATAAAACAACACCTTTGCGAGTTTTATTGGCCGGCTCTATTGATCGGCGGGGGATGCGCTGCTCGAACCAGACCACCTTGCCCGTGCTCAGCCTCGTCGCCCCCCAGCGCTCGGCCAGATGGTTGACCAGGAACAGGCCGCGGCCGCCCTCGTCGCCGAGCCGGGCGTGGCGCATCCGGGGCAGCTGCGGCGAGTCGTCGCCCACCTCGCAGCGGAGCACATCCGTACGCAGCAGCCGCAGCGACAGCGGACGGGTGGCGTAGCGCACCGCGTTGGTCACCACCTCGCCGACCATGAACTCGGTGGACTCGGTCAAGGAGTCAAGGTTCCAGCGGTGCAGTGTTCTGCGGGCCAGCCGGCGGGCCCGGCGCGGCGTCTGCGGGTGGGGGGCGAGGAACCAGTAGGCGACGTTGTGCCAGGGGATGCCGTCGAAGCAGGCGGCGAGCAGCGCCACGTCGTCGTCCTGGTTCCTCGGGTCGAGGGGGCCCAGGACCAGATCGCACAGGTCCTCGGGCGGCATGGGGGCGCGGGCGTGGGCCGCGGCGACACGCAGCCGGACACACAGCGACTCCACCCCGGTCCACACATCGGTCTCACGGGACTCGACCAGGCCGTCGGTGTACAGCAGCAGGGTCGCTCCGGCGGGCGCGTGGGTCTCGACGCATTCGAAGACCACGCCACCGACGCCGATCGGCGCCCCCGGCGGGACCCGCAGCGCCTCCCCGCGGCCGTCCGGGTGCAGCAGCAGCGGGGGCGGATGGCCGGCGTTGGCCACTTGCAGCCGGTGCGCGATCGGGTCGTAGATGGCGTACAGGCAGGTGGCGATGTGCTGGCTGCCCAGGCGCTGGGCCTGTTCGTCGAGGTGGTACAGGACCTCCTCGGGCGGCAGATCGAGCCCGGCGAGGGTCTGCACGGTGGTGCGCAGCTGGCCCATGACCGCGGCGGAGGTCATCGAGTGGCCCATGACGTCGCCGATGACCAGCGCGACGCGGTTGCCGGGCAGCGGGATGGCGTCGTACCAGTCGCCGCCGACCCGGGCGGTCTCAGAGGCGGGCAGATAGCGGCTGGCCAGTCGGACGCCGGTGGCCTCGGGCAGTGAGGTGGGGAGCATGGCGCGCTGCAGCACATCCGCGACCGACGCCTCGCGTCCATAGCGCACCGCCTTGTCGATGCCGAGGGCGGCGTGCGTGGCGAGCTGGGAGGCGACCAGCAGATCGTCGGGGGTGAAGGCGGGGCGGCCCGGCTCGCGCAGCAGCGTGACGGCGCCGATGACGTGGTGGCGGCCGCGCAGCGGGGCGACGATCAGCCGTCGGGCCGACGGTACGGGCCGGTGGCCGCTCGCGGTGTCGCACAGCAGCCGGCCCACCGTCGGCGCGATCCCCGGCGCGTCGCCGAACACCGGCCGCCCGGCCAGCAGCACGTCGGCGAACCGGCCGGTGACGGTCACCGGCGCGGACTCGGGCCCGGGGGCCACATCCGGCACCAGGGCCGGTTCGGCGGCCGGCGCGGAGTCCTGTGTGTCGGTTGGGTCCGGGGGTGCGGCGGGTGCGCACGGCTGGGCGGCCGGGGGGCCGGGGCCGGTGGTGTGCGGCCGTAGCGCCACGGGCCCGCCGGGCTTCCCGTCCCCGGCCGGCAGGGGGTCGCACAGATGGATGAACGCCGCGTCGGCGAAGGCGGGAGTGGCGGCCCGGGACAGTTCGCACAGGGTCTCCTCCGGGTCCATGCCGCGGGCGATCCGGCGGGTCGCCTCGTCGAGGTAGCGCAGCCGCTCGGTCTGCGCCCCGGTCCCGCGCGCCGCCTCGCACCAAGCATCGCGGTCCGTCGGCGCCGCGCGCTCCACCCGGCCGGGGGGAGCGGTCGGCCGCTCGCCCCCGGTGGCGGGCCGGTCAGGGCCTTCACAGGGGATGCGGTGAACCATGGGCTTGTCGGTTCGGTCGGGGTCGTGGTTAAGCCGCGGCGGCCGCATGAGGCGCCGCCCTCAGTCGGACCTCCTGCAAGTGAGGAAGATCTGCTCCTCCGGCGGCACGTCCGATGCCTCCGGGGCGTAGGTGTACGAGGTCTCCTGGGCGATCTCGAATCCGGCTGCCTTGACGACCGCGTGCAGGTCCTCCCGGAGATAGCCGGACACCCGGATGGTGCTGTGGAGGAACGGGATCGAGAAGTCGTCCACGTCGGCCTCCACCATCGACAGGGCGAACAGACCGCCGGGCACCAGGACGTGGCGTACGGTCCGCAGGGCGAGCGGGATCTCGTCGCGGCCCAGCATCAGCAGGGAGAAGAAGGCCGTGACCGCGTCGAAGCGGCCGAGGTCCCGGGGGCCGCCAGGCCGTAGATCGGCGATGTCCATCCGGTGGAACGTGACCTCCGGGACATAGCGTCGCGCGAGCTCCACCATTCCGTACGAGAGGTCGACGCCGACCACCTCGAATCCGGCGTCCACCAGTTGGCGGGCGGTCGGCAGGCCGGTGCCGCAGCCCAGGTCGAGCACCCGGGAGCCGGCCGGCAGGGCGTCGATCAGCCACCGCCCGGCGGTGAGCTGCCCCTCCTTGTACGGGAAGGCCTCGTCGTAGCGGTCGCCGATGGCATCGAACGCCTCGGCCTGACCCGTGCGGTCGAGCCGTATGTTCTCGTAATCCGTCCGGCTGATCCTGTCGTGCACGCGGACATCCCTCGCAGACCCGGTTACCTCATATTTCCACATTGGTACGGATTTGCACCATGCCCGCGCGGTCTCGTGGACCACCCATTGGACCGGCCCTGTGGGCTGCCCCTTGGACCGCCCCGGGGGACCCTCAGCCGCCGAGGAGGCCGCCGAGCACGCCGCCGACCGTGTCGCCGACGCCGTCGATCACACCACCCACCAGCCCGTGGTCCTCGCCCTTCCCGGTGTCCGTGTCCTGCTGACCGCCGGAATGCTGTCCGCCGGGCTGCTGGTCGTCGGACTCGCCGCCGGGGGTGGCCGGGTCGGTGGTGGGGTCCTGGCTGGGCGAGGACGGCTTCGTGGTGTCCGGCTTGGAGGTCGAGGGCGCCGTGGAACCGGGGTCGCTCGTGGGCGCGGTCGTCGGGGTGTGCGACGGCTCGCGGGTCCGCGAGGTGTCGTCCCGGGAGGAGCCGCCGCCGTCCTGTACGAGCTTCGGCTTGGCGGAGGCGCTGGGGGCGAGGCCCCCGTCGCTGGGCCGGTCGGTGTCGGTGGACCGGTGCGCGCCGCTCGGCCGGTCGGAGCCGGCGGGGTCGTCAGTCTCGGGCGTCCCGGCCGGCTGGGAGCTGACGTCGGAGCGCGCCTGCACGGTCTTGTCGCCACCGACCGACGAGTGGAGACCGAAGGCGATGGTGCCCGCCACCCCCAGGGCGGCGGCAGCCTTGATCGTGTTGGCACGTGCCTGCTGCGCAGGGGTGGGGCGGCTGTGTCGGCCCATCTCGCTCGAGTCTCCTGTATGACATGTCCTCGCTACGGCTGACCAGTAAAGCCTGCCCCTTCGACCGCACGGCATTTCCGAGACGGAGTTGTTACACGGCAGGGCGATTCGTCCCTCGATGCCTGGTCAGCGGCGCGGCGGGGGCGGTGTGCAGCCGGCTACGCGTCCGCGTCCTCGGTGTCGGCCGGATCGGGCCGACCGGGCAGAAACGCATGCAGCCACTTCTCGGTGTGGGCGACATGCGCCGCGGCCGCGTTTCCGGCGGCCGCCGGGTCGCGCCGGGCGATGGCTCCCGCGATCGCCCGGTGATCCTCGTCACTGGCGCGCTTGATGCCGGGACCCTCGGGCAGCGTGAACACCTGATAGGCGCGGGAGCGCGCGCGGAACACCCCGAGCAGCGAGCCGAGCGTGGGGTTGCCGCCCACCCGGGCGATCTCGGCGTGGAAGCGGTGGTCGAGCTCGGACACCTCGGTCGGGTCCTCGGTGGCCTCCATGGCCTCGATGTGCTCGAAGAGCGTGGCCATCGTCTCGGGCGTCATCCGCGCGGCCGCCTGCGCCGCGGCGTGGGACTCCAGGACGCGCCTGATCTCGAACATCTCCAGCAGCCCCTCGAGGGGCAGCAGGTCGACGGTCAGCGAGAGGCTGCCGACGATGTCCTCCGGGCGCAGCTGGGAGACGTACGTCCCCGAGCCGTGGCGCGGCTCGATGACGCCCAGGGCGGCCAGCATGCGCACCGCCTCACGGAGGGATCCTCGAGAGACTCCCAGCTCGTCGCACAGCTCGTTCTCGGGCGGAATGCGCTGCCCGGCGACCAGCCGGCCGGTGGCGATCATATGCCGTAGGCCATGAAAGGCCTTGTCGACTGCGGACATCGCTTCCCTTCCCCGTGGCCCGCCCCCGTGGCTCGGCGACGGCCGTGCGGCTCGGCGAACGGCGCCGTGCCTCAGGTTCTCACTCTATCGAGTCATCAGATCTCTCGCCCGAGCCAGCGGCAAGTCATCAGATGACTTATCGGGGACGTACACCTATTGCCTTCATCCTTGCTGCCGTGCCAGGATCCCGGGCCAAGCCACCAGCCAAGTCATCAGACCTATCGCCGATAAGCGTCTGATGTGTCGGCCCGATTTCCGGGAGATGTCCAGTCACGTGAGCGAGACCGACGTCAGCACAGCGCCGCGCCCCCTGCTCCTCGCCGACGGCCGCCCCGCCGCGGAGGCGTGGTCCCTGCACCCTGGGGAGCGCCATCTCAACCACGGCTCCTTCGGGGCGGTTCCGGTGGTGGCGCAGCGCGAGCAGCAGCGGCTGCGCGAGGAGATGGACCGGTCACCCGTGCTGTGGTTCGCGACGCTTCCGGGCAAGGTCGCGGCCGCCCGGACCGCCGTGGCCGGGTTTCTGCGCGTCGCGCCCGAGGATCTGGCGCTGGTGCCGAACGCGAGTGGTGGGGCGAGCGTCGTCTACGCGAATGTGCCGCTGCGGCCCGGCGCCGAGATCCTGGTGACCGACCACGGGTACGGGGCGGTGACCATGGGAGCCGAGCGGCTGGCCCGGCGCCGGGGCGCCACGGTCCGTACCGCGCACGTACCGCTCGACGCCGATGAGGAGCAGGCCTGTGCGGCCTTGGTGGCCGAGCTGAGCGAGGCCACCGGGCTGATCGTGCTGGACCACATCACCTCGGCGACCGCCCGTCGGATGCCGGTGGAGCGGATCGCCGAGGTAGCCAGGGAGCGGGGCATTCCGCTGCTGGTGGACGGGGCGCATGTGCCCGGTCTGCTCGCCGATCCGATGGCGGGGCTCGACTGCGACTTCTGGATCGCCAATCTGCACAAGTTCGGCTGCGCGCCGCGCGGCACCGCGGCCCTGGTCGCCCGGGGTCCGCTGCGCGAGGAGCTGTATCCGCTGATCGACTCCTGGGGCGCGGCCGATCCCTTCCCCGACCGGTTCGACACCCAGGGGACGGTGGACGCCACCAGCTATCTGGCGGCGTCGGCCGCGACGGACTTCATCGAGACCACCTGGGGCTGGGAGCGCGCCCGTACGTATATGAGCGAGCTGGCCGACTACGCGGAGCGCGTCATCGGCGATGCCTTCGCCGAGGTCATGGGCGAGAGCGCGGCCGTGGACGTCGGCATGCCGGTGGGCGCCATGCGCCTGGTGCGGCTGCCGGCGGGGCTCGGCACCACCCGCCTGGAGGCCGACGCACTACGCGACCGGGTGGCCCGCGAACTTGCTGTGGAAGCCGCCTTCACCAGCTTCGGCGGTGTCGGTTACTTCCGTCTGTCGACGCATGTGTACAACACCGCGGCCGACTTCGAGTACTTCGCCGAGCGCTGTGTCCCGCAGCTCGCCGAATGGGCCCGCACACCGGGCGTCGCCCCGTGAACCACGCGTGACACACGCGACACACCTTCATGACCCGCCACGTCGCCCGTGGCGCATATCGACGCCCGCGGAACTCCCACAGAAATACCACGGAACTCCACAGAATGAGGACAGGGATGAGAAGAAGGAAGGCAGTCATCGCCCTCGGCCTGGCCGCCGCCACGGTCATGACGGCCATGACGGGCTGCACCTCCGGGGTGAGCGACGGCTCAGTCCACCTCAAGATGGTGGAGAGCCTGACCAACCCCAGCCGCACCGCGGTCCTGAAGAAGCTCATCGCGGACTTCGAGAAGAAGAATCCGAAGATCAAGGTCGATCTCATCTCGCCGCCGACCGACCAGGCGGACCAGAAGATCCAGCAGATGCTGCAGTCCGGCAGCGGGGTCGACGCGCTCGAGGTGCGGGACATCACCGCCGGGCCGTGGGGGACCAACGGCTGGCTCTACGACATGAGCAAGGACCTCAAGGGCTGGTCCGGCTGGAAGGACCTCACCGACAACGCCGTCAAGTACTCCAAGGACGCCAAGGGCCGGACGTACTACATCCCCTACGGCTTCTACGGGCTGAGCCTGTTCTACCGCTCCGATCTGATCAAGGAGGCGGGCTTCAAGCAGCCCCCGGCCAGCTGGGACGAGCTGCTGAACCAGGCGAGCAAGATCCAGAACCCCTCCAAGCGCCAGTACGGCTATGCGTTCCGGGGCGGGGCCAACGCCAACAGCAACGCGGTCGCGGTCATCGAGGCGTATGTCGCGGACAAGATCGACCGCGAGAACGGGTTCAAGCTCACCAACGGCAAGACGATCTTCTCGGCGCCCGAGGCGCTCGACGCCATGAAGACCTACCTCAAGCTGTTCAAGAAGGCGTCGCCGCCCTCGTCCGTCGCCTGGGGCTACCCCGAGATGGTGGAGGGCTTCTCCAACGGCTCCACGGCATTCCTGCTCCAGGACCCCGAGGTCATCGCCACGGTGCGCCAGTCGAAGTCGATCAAGGAGAACCAGTGGACCACAGCCCCCTTGCTGGCCGGCCCCAGCGGTAAGGCCATCCAGCCGGTGGCGAGCGCGGGCTGGGGCATAGCCGCCGGCAGCAAGCACAAGGCGGAGGCCATCAAGCTGATCGAGTTCCTTTCGCAGGGCGATGCCTCGACCACCTTCACCAAGGAGAACAGCCTGGTGCCGATCCTCAAGGGCGCGGGCGAGGATTCCTTCTACCGGACCGGGCCCTGGGCGAGCTATGTGACGATGACCGAGAACCCGGACACCTACCTCACCGTCACCCAGCCGCGTGACGCGTCCTGGTGGACCGAGTGGGTCCAGAAGTCCGACGCCGAGGTGCAGAAGGTGCTGCTGGGCAAGATGACGCCCGAGGAGCTGCTGGCCGGCTGGGACGCGTACTGGACGAAGAAGTGGAAGAGCCAGACGTGAGCCTGTCGACTTCCAAGCAGGCGGGGCGCCCCACCCGGCGGGGCGCCCGGCCCGCGCCCCTCAAGACGACGGACCCGCGCTCCCGTAAACCGGTGTTCACCGTCCGCCGGGGCCTGGGCATCGCCGGGTTCATGGCCCCGGCCGCCCTCTTCGTCGCGGTCTTCATCTACTACCCGATGATCTCGGGCAGTCAGATGGCGTTCCGCAACTGGAACCTCAACGACCTCACCGACATCTCATGGGTGGGGTTCAAGAACTTCCAGACGATCTTCAACGACCCGGTGTTCTACACCGTGCTCGACAACACCCTGATCTGGGTGGTCGCCTCACTCGTCCCCCAGCTGGTGATCGGCTTCGCGATCGCCCTGTGGCTGCGCCGGCGCTTCCGCTTCCGGGGCCTCTACCAGGCGCTGATCTTCTTCCCGTGGGCCATCTCCGGATTTCTCATCGGCATTCTCTTCCGCTGGATGTTCAACAGCGAATTCGGCGTCGTCAACGACCTGCTGTCAAAGGTGGGGCTGATCGACGAGCCGATTCCATGGCTGGCTGAGCCCAAAACGGCCATGACCGCCGTCATCATCGCCAATGTCTGGTACGGCGTCACCTTCTTCGCCATCATGATCCTGGCGGCGCTGCAATCCATCCCCGACGAATTGTACGAGGCGGCCGAACTCGACGGCGCGGGCAAGGTCCGTACGCTGTTCCAGGTCACCATTCCGTATATCCGCGCCACCTTGGCGCTGACCGTGCTGCTCCGGGTCATCTGGATCTTCAACTTCCCCGACATCATCTTCGGAATGACCGGCGGCGGACCGTCCAACGAGACCCATATCGTGACCACCTGGATGATCACGATCACCCAGCAGGGGGACTACGGAAAGGCCTCGGCGCTCGGGCTCATCGTCGTCGCGCTGCTCCTGGTGTTCTCCGTCTTCTACCTCATGGCCACCCGCGAGAAGAAGGGAGCGAGGTCTTGATACGCAAGGAGTCCTTCGCGGGACGCGCAATCCGGATCACGTTTCTGACGATCTGGCTGGTCATCACGGTCTTCCCGCTGTACTGGATCACCATCACCTCGTTCAAGGCCCCGGGCGACATCTTCGCCTTCCCGCTCGCCTACTGGCCCAAGGACTTCTCCTTCGAGAACTACAGCGGGCTGTTCAGCAAGGCCCAATTCGGTGACTACCTCACCAACAGCCTGCTCGTCGCGACGGTCGCGGGCACGGTGGCGACGGCCATCTCCGTGCTCTCGGCCTATGTGCTGGCGCGGTTCGAATTCCGCACCAAGACGGCGCTGCTGATGGCCGCCCTGGTCACCCAGATGATTCCGTCCTTCATCGCGCTCGGCCCGCTGTACACGATGATGACCCAGCTGAACCTGGTCGACAACCGGCTCGGGCTGATCCTCGTCTATATCGCGGTGTGCATTCCGTTCAGCACCGTGATGCTCCGCGGGTTCTTCGAGAACGTCCCGGACGCGCTGGAGGAAGCGGCCATGATCGACGGATGTTCGCGCTTCGGGGCGCTCTTCCGGGTGCTGCTGCCGGTGATGAAGCCGGGCATCGTGGCCGCGTTCATCTTCAACTTCGTGAACTGCTGGAACGAGCTCTTCCTGTCGGTCACCCTCATGAACAGCGACGCCAACAAGACCATCCCCACGGCGCTGAACGGCTTTATCTCCAGCTTCAACATCGACTGGGGTTCGATGTCCGCGGCGGCCGTGCTCACCATCGTGCCGACCATGGTGCTGTTCGCCTTCGCCAGCCGCCATATCGTCCAGGGGCTGACCTCGGGCGCGGTGAAGGGCTAAGCGGTGATGGGCTGAGCGCCCCCGGCGCGGGGGCCGACGGATACGGGTCCAGGTCAGCAGCTGGCCGGCCGTCCAGGTGTTGACGACCCGCTCCTGGGGGACGCCGCACTCCTCGGCCCGGGCGCATCCGTCGATCTGCCAGTCGAGCTGGCCCGGGGCGTGGGCATCGGTGTCGATCGAGAAGAAGACGCCCGCCTGGACGGCCTGGCGCAGCAGTCGGCGCGGCGGGTCCAGCCGCTCCGGGCGGCAGTTGATCTCCACGGCAGTGCCCGCGGCGGCGCAGGCGCCGAACACCTCGTCGGCGTCGAACCGCGACTCCGGGCGGCGCCCGTCGAGCAGCCGCCCGGTGCAGTGCCCCAACACGTCGACCAGCGGATTGCTGACCGCCGCGACCATCCGGCGGGTCATGGGGCGGGGGTCCATACGCAGCTTGGAGTGGACCGAGGCCACCACCACGTCGAGCCGGTCCAGCAGCTCCGGCTCCTGGTCCAGGGAGCCGTCGAGGAGGATGTCGACCTCGATCCCGGTGAGCAGCCGGAACGGCGCGAGCCGGCCGTTCAGCTCCGCGATCACCTCCAGCTGTTCGCGCAGCCGGTCCGCGGACAGTCCGCGGGCCACGGTCAGCCGGGGCGAGTGGTCCGTGAGCACGGCCCAGTCGTGGCCGAGGCTGGCCGCGGTACGGGCCATGAGATCGATCGGCGAGCCCCCGTCCGACCAGTCCGAATGCAGATGGCAGTCACCGTGCAGGGCCGCCCGCAGCGCGGCCCCGGGCCGCTCGGCCGACACTCCGCCCTGGTACTCCTCCTCCAGCTTCGCCAGATAGCCGGGCACCTCTCCGGCCAGCGCCTCCCGGACCACCTGGAAGGTCGTAGGCCCGATTCCCTTGAGCGACCGCAGCGCACCGGTGGCCGCCCGCCGCACCACCTCCTCGGCGGGCAGCCGGGACACCACCTCGGCGGCCGCACGGAAGGCGCGCACGCGGTATGTCGGAGCCTGGGCGCGCTCCAGGAGGAACGCGATCCGGTCCAGCGCCTCCACGGGTTCCATGGCATGCCCTGCCTTTCCCTCCGCCGGCTCCCGGTCCCCCTCTTCAGGGTCGCGTGTTCCCGCTTCCGGCGCCCGGTCAAGCGGGAGGACTCTCTGGGCGAGCGCGTCGCCCACGAGTTGCGGTCTGGTCGCCTCCCAGCGGCGCGGGGTGTACGTCACCGGCCTGGGCGCCGAGGACGTCGAAGAGCTCTACACCCTGCGCGACTCCCTGGAGAGCCTGGCCCTGACCCTGGCCATTCGGGCATCGGCGGCTGATCGCGGTGTGGGAGCAGTACCGGCCCACGTTCGCGGTCGTCCTCGATATCACCAACGCCCAGGACGTCGATCTGCACGCCCCCGCCGAGGACCACGCCATGCTGCTGGACGCCACCCGCCGGGGCGATCGTGAGCTCGCGCTCACCACCCTGCGCGCACATCTGGTCGGCGCCCGCGACCGGCTGCGCGCCGCCCTGCACGAGACCATGGACCGGGCGAGCGGCTGAGGCGGGCCCGGCTCCCCGGGCCGTAACACCTCCGCGGACACGAACGGGCGGCACCGCCGTAGCAGTGCCGCCCGCCACCGGATACTCCGTTGCTCCGTGTTGTTCCGTGCTGCTCCGTCAGGAGCCCGTGACCGCCGCGGGTTCCTCCGCGCGTGCGCCGGGCGCGGCGGCGTCCTCGCGCACCCACAGCGGCCGCAGCCGGTAGGTCAGCAGGTACAGCACCACGGACGCGCCGGCCGCCACGAACATGCTCAGGTCGCCCGCGCCCGGGTACGCCGCCGAAAAGGGCCCGGTGTAGAAGGTGGACTGCCAGAACGGCACCGAGGCCAGCACCCCGCCCGCCCAGGCGACGAAGCCCCAGCCGAGCACCCGGCTCCGGTCGTACAGCTCGGGGATCCGGGCCCGGTCGGAGCGCCCGCCGAGGTGGTAGTCGAGCAGCAGCACGGCCGCGAAGGGGGCGATGAAGTACGCGGTGAGGTTGAGGAAGACCTTGAACTTGTCCTCGGTCCCGGACTCGCCCCACAGGCTGATGCCGTACGCCAGCAGACAGATCACCACGACCGCCTGGGTGCGGGTGACCGACACCTTCAGCGTCTGGACGGAGATCGCGCCGCCGTAGACGTTGAGAAAGTTCTGCGCGAGCGCGGACAGGGTGATGGCGATCAGCGCGGGGACGGCGAACGGCCCGGCCAGCTCGTGCAGGGCGGTGATGGAGTCCGTACTGGTGGCGCTGCCGCCGACCAGCACGCCCAGGATGCCGAGCCAGCAGATGGTGACGAAGTTGCCGAGCCCGGTGTACCAGGCGGTGCGGTTCACCACCTGGGGCGAGTCGGGCAGATAGCGCGAGTAGTCGGAGGCGAACGGCGCCCAGGCGACCAGGAACGACAGGAACCAGCCGCCGAAGGTGATCCAGCCGCCCGTGCCACCGATGTACCCCTTGGCGTGCGGGTCGGCGTCGAAGGTGCCTCCGCCGCGGACCACGGCGACCACCGTGATCATCGCGAACAGCGGGGTGAGGACATAAGTGAGCACCCGCTGGAGGTAATTGATCATGTTGTAGCCGTAGACGGACACCACCAGTTCGACGGCGGTCAGTGCCAAGGCGCAGAGCCAGAACGGCAGACGGGTCAGTTCCGCGAACGCCTTCCCGCCCAGGATCACGGTGACCGCCGCCCACCCGATCCCGGCGAAGACATTGATGTAGGCCACGGGCAGGAAGTTGCCGAAGAAGCCGAGCGGGCCGCGCGCCTGGATCTGCTGCGGCACACCGAGCCGTACGCCCATCTTGGACATCACGGCCATCAGCAGCGAGCCGAGAGCGGCGCCGAGGACGATCGCGACCACGGCGGCGGTGAAGCTCAGCCCGAACCAGGCCGCGCTGAATCCGAGCAGGATGATGGGGAAGTTCAGACCGGCGGCGAACCAGACGAAGAACTGCGAGCTGGGCTTGCCGTGCCGTTCGCTGTCGGGGATGTGGTCGACCCCGAAGGGTTCGACCTTGGTGACCGCGCTGCCGTACACCGGCGCCGGGGCGTCGTGCGTCATGGGGTGCTCCTGGGGACGGGAGGAGAGGGGCGTCGGGGGGTGGCGGGACACAAAGAGGTGTGCGGGCGCGGACCGGCTCGGCTCACCACGGCAGGGGCGCCGTCTGCGAGATGTCGAAGAACCCTCCGCCGCTGTAGACCAGCGGCGCCAGGTCGTCGTGGCTGGCGGAGACCACCCGGCCGGTGAAGACGGTGTGGCTGCCGGCCTCCAGCCGTTCGCCGATCTCCACCTCCAGCTGGGCGCAGCACCCGTCGAGCAGTGGCGAGCCATGGCCGCCGGGGCTCCAGGGGTGCGGGGCGAATTTGTCGTCGGCCTTGGAGGCGAAGGTCCTGGCCACGTCCAGCTGGTCGGCGGCGAGGATGTTGATGCCGAGGTGGGTGGCGCGGTGGAGCGCGGGGTGGGTGGTGGAGCTCCGCTGGACGCATACCAGGACCATGGGCGGGTCCAGTGAGATGCTCGCGAAGGCGTTGACCGCCAGCCCCCTGGGCTTTCCGTCGTCGTCGCAGGTCACGACGGTCACCCCGGTGATGAACTTGCGGTGCACCGCGCGCACCAGGTCGGCTTCGACCGCGGCTTCTTTGGTGGTGGTGACGATCCCCAGCGCCTCCAGCAGCTGACGGGAGTCGAAGGTGACCCACTCCTCGGCCACCGCGGCCCCGTCGAAGCGGGAGAAGGTCGCGCCGGACACTTCCACCGGCCGGCCGGTGGGCGGCACACCGAGGAAGTCCCCGGTGTGGCGGCCGGTGGAGCGCCAGCGGATCGCCAGCCGTTCACCGTCCTCCACGATCTCCTCGATCTCGGTCCGCAGATCGGGGAAGGCCCGTCGGACGGCGCGTACGGAGTCCTTGAACTGCTCGCGGTCCTGTGGCGCGGCGGCAGGCCCGCGGCGCCGGACATAGCCGGGGCTGAGCAGTTCGTCGAGCGCTCCGAGGCGGCCCTGATCCCAAGCGGCCTGCCAGGCGGAGCGGATGCGGGCGGTGCGGTCAAGAGTTCGCGTCATGACGGTTCCCTCACTCAGCTCTTGTATGGCAGAGGACGCTAAGAACGACACGGACCAGTGTCAACACCTTGAGCAGAAAGAACCCCGAAGGCGCTACTGGACAAGAAATGCACAGGTCAATGTCGCTACCTGGAAGCGATCCCTTGACGAGCCAGAACCGGACTCCTAGCCTCACTGCCATGGCACAGCACGAGCTGGAGGATCATCGGATGCGGTTCTCGATATTTCACAACCTCGGAGCGCCTGGACGGCTCGGCTCCTACTCCCATGTCATGGACGAGGCGCGTGAGTTCGCGATCGCCGCGGAGCGGGCCGGTTTCTGGTCCACCTGGTACACCGAGCACCACTTCGGGCACGAGGCGATCGAGATCACCCCGAACCCGGTCCTCATGGGCGCGGACATCGCCGCCCGCACCGAGCGCATCAGGATCGGCCAGGCCGCGAGCATCGCCACCTTCTGGCATCCGCTGCGGCTCGCCGAGGACATCGCCATGCTCGACCAGCTCTCCGGCGGTCGGGTCGAGGTGGGCCTCGGACGCGGTCTGTACGGGCGGGAGGCGCTCAACCTCAACGCCCTGGCCGACCCGCGCGACCAGGAGCGCAACCGCGCGCTGTACGAGGAAACCGTGGAGATCCTGCGCAAGGCGTGGAGCGGAGAGTTTTTCTCTCATAAGGGACAGTTTTACGAGTTTCCCGCCCCGGGGGTGAAATGGAACCATCCGCTCTCCCCTGCCACCCCCGACTACACCGAGGCCGGGGTGATCACCAAGATGCAGGTCACGCCCTTCCCGCTACAGCGTCCCCACCCGCCGCTGTGGCAGGTCATCGACAGCCCCCGCTCGATCCAGGCCGCCGCGGCCGACGGCGTCCAGGGCATGTTCTGGCTGCCCCCGGTCTCGGCGCTCAAGGAGCGCTTCGAGCTCTACCGCGACACCGCGAGTCGGGCCTCGGGGCGCGAGTACGCGCTCGGCGAGGGCATCGGCCTGGTCCGCGACGTCTATGTCGCCGACACCATGGAGCAGGCCCGCGCCGACTTCGAGGAGTCGCTGATGACCACCTACCGGTGGATCATGCACTGGCGGGGCCTGGCCAATCTGATGGAGGCGGGCGAAGAGCTCACCGACGCCCACGAGCTGTCCTTCGACTTTCTGCACGGGCGCAATCTGCTGGTCGGCACCCCGGAGTACGTCGCGGAGAAGATCGCCGAGCTGCGGGACGAGGTGGGTCTCGAGCATCTGCTGCTGTGGACCACCCACCCCGGCCTTGAGCACCTCAAGGCGATGCGCAGCCTGGAGCTGTTCGCCGAGAAGGTCATGCCGGAGTTCGCCGCATGAGCGTGTCTTGGCGCGCTGTGCGGGCTGGACTGAGGAGCCGCGCAGCGACGGAGGAGCGAGCAGTGACGAAGGAAGCCCGCGCGTTGAAGCGCGCCAAGACTGAGCGGGAGGAACGGTGAGTGCCGCGAACGGCCTGACCGGGCTGCGGAAAGTGGTGACCGTGACCGATGAGCTGCTGCTGGAGCTCGGCCGCCCGGTGGCCACACCGGTGCGCCGGGCCGCCGCGGCCGCGGTGATCCGCAACCCCTGGGCCGGCCGTGGCTTCGTCGCCGATCTGGGGCCCGAGGTCGAGGCGATCGCGCCGGGTCTCGCCCGGCTGCTCACCGACCGGGTGAGCGAGGCGCTGGGCGGGGTCGGGCGTATCGAGTCCTTCGGCAAGGCCGCGATCGTGGGGCTCGACGGGGAGATCGAGCACGGCGGGGCGCTGATCCACACGCCGTTCTTCGGCAATGTCTTCCGCGAACTGACCGAGGGCACCTCGATCATCGTCTTCAGCGACGACCGGCTCCCGGCCGGCGAGCCGCTGACCGTACCGCTGTGGCACAAGACCGCGGCCGCGACCCGCTCGCACTACCAGACCTGCCATATCCGCGTCCCCGACGCGCCCCGGCCGGACGAGATCGTCGTGGTCGCGGCTGGCGCTGCCGGCCCCCGGCCGAACGCGCGGATCGGGGACCGCGCCACCGACCCCCTCGTCCGCCTCGCCGATCTGGAGACCGCCCAGTGAACATCCGCAAGATCATCACCTTCACCGAGGACATCCACACCGAGGGCGGCCGCCCGGTCGACCCGCCGGCCCGTACCGCGGTAGTGGTCGCCGTCATCGAGAACCCCTGGGCGGGGCAGGGCTACGTCGCGGATCTGCTGCCCGGGATCGACGAGGTCGCGCCGAAACTCGGCGAGCTGCTCGCCCCCCGGGTGGTCGAGGCGCTGGGCGCGCCGGTCGAGGCGTACGGGAAGGCCGCGATCGTGGGCCTGGACGGGGAGGTCGAGCACGGCTCCGGGCTGATCCACACGCTCAAGTTCGGCGACCACTTCCGCCGGGCCGCACAGGCGACGACCCTGCTGCCTGCGGTGGAGAAGCGGGCCGCCGCGGGCACCGTCTTCGACATACCGCTCAAGCACGTCACCGACGCGACCGTACGCTCGCACCACCAGAGCATCGAGGTGCGGGTGCCGGACGGGCCGCGCGCCGACGAGATCGTCATCGGTCTGGCGGCCGCCGCCCAGGGGCGTCCGCACGCCCGGCTGGCCCCTCTGTCGACGGAACAGTGAGCGACGGAGCAGTGAGCGAAACCCCCGTCGCGCTGAGCCATGAGACACACGGCGACGGCCCCGGCCTGATGCTGCTGCACGGCGTCGGGCTCGACCGCCATCTGTGGGACCGCTGTCTGCCCCGGCTCGCGGCGCGGCACCGGGTGACCCTGGTCGATCTGCGCGGCCACGGCGCCTCCCCCGCGGCAGCCGCCGGGGTGTCCCTGGCCGAACTGGCCGCGGATGTCGCGGCGCTGCTGGACGGCCCCACGCATATCGTCGGCTTCTCGCTCGGCGCCCTGGTCGCCCAGCAGCTCGGGCTGGTCCGGCCCGAGCTGGCCGCCTCGCTCACCCTCGTCAGCTCGGTCGCCGGGCGCACCGAGGAGGAGCGGGCGGCGGTGGCGCGGCGCAGGGAGCTGGCCGCGCGCGACTTCGGGGCGTCCGCGTGGGCGGCGGTCGACCGGTGGTTCTCGGCCGGCTGGCGGGCCCAGGAGCCCGCTCTGGCACAGGACGTGCTCGACACCCTGCTCGCCAACGACCGGGCCTCCTACCTCGCCTGCTACGACGTGTTCGCGAGCTCCGACGCCGGGCTGTGGCCGCTGCTGCCCCGGATCGGCGCCCCCAGCCTGGCGGTGACCGGGTCGGACGACCCCGGTTCGACGCCCGAGATGTCGCGCCGGCTGGCCGGGCGGATCCCCGGCGGCCGGGCGGTGATCGTGCCCGGAGCGCGCCATCTGCTGCCGCTGGAGTATCCACGGGAGCTCACCGACGTGATCCTCAGCCACACCGGACAGGAGTGCCACAGCTCATGAACCGCCTGCCGCGCCATGACCACTACATCGCGGGCGAGTGGACCGCCCCCGCCGACGGCGGCTACTTCCCCAGCGTCAACCCGGCCAACGCGACCCCCTGGTACGAAGCGGCGAACGGCACCGCCGCCGATGTGGACCGCGCGGTCGCCGCGGCCCGTACCGCCTTCGAGGATCCGCGCTGGCGCGATCTGAGCCAGACCCGGCGCGGGCGGCTGCTGCGCGCCCTGGCCGAGCTGATCGGCGAGCATTCCGAGGAGCTGGCCCGTACCGAATCCCTCGACAACGGCAAGCTGCTGCGCGAGATGCGGGCGCAGATGGCCGGACTGCCGGAGTACTTCCACTACTACGCCGGACTGGCCGACAAGATCCACGGCGAGGTGATCCCGGGCGCCGACCGCGCCCTGCTCAACTACACGCTGCGCGAACCGGTCGGCGTGGTCGGCGCCATCACCCCGTGGAACTCCCCGCTGCTGCTCACCGCCACCAAGCTCGCCCCGGCCCTCGCCGCCGGGAACACGGTGGTCGTCAAGCCCTCCGAGCACACCTCTGCCTCGCTGCTGGCGCTCGCCCCGCTCTTCGAGCGGGCGGGCTTCCCGCCCGGGGTGGTCAATGTGGTCACTGGCTTCGGCGCGGGCGCGGGCGAGCCGCTGACCGAGCACCCGGACGTGTCGAAGGTGACGTTCACCGGTTCCACCGAGACCGGCCGCCGTATCGCCCGCACCTGCGCCGACCGGCTCATCCGGTCCACCTTGGAGCTCGGCGGGAAGTCGCCCAACATCATCTTCCCGGACGCCGACCTCGGCTCGGCGGCCATGGGCGTGATCGCCGGGATCTTCGCGGCCGCCGGCCAGACCTGTGTGGCGGGCAGCCGGGTGCTGGTGCACCGGGAGGTGTACGACGAGATCCTGGAGCGGGTGACGGCGCGGGCGGCCACGATCCGGATCGGCGACCCGCTGGACGAAACCACCGAACTGGGCCCGCTGGCCATCGCGGACCAGTTGGCGAAGGTCGAGTCGTATGTCGAGCTGGGGCAGGCCGAGGGCGGAAAGGTGGTCTGCGGCGGGCGGCGGCCCGAGCCGGCCCTCGACGGGTACTTCTACTCCCCCACCGTCTTCACCGGCACCGACAACTCCATGCGCGTCTGCCAGGAGGAGATCTTCGGCCCGGTCGCCACGGTCATGCCGTTCGGGTCCGAGGAGGAGGCGCTGGCGATCGCCAACGACTCCGCGTTCGGGCTCGCGGCGGGCGTGTGGACCCGGGACCTCAACCGCGCGCACCGGATGGCAGCCCGGCTGGAGGCCGGCACGGTGTGGGTCAACACCTATCGCTCGATGTCGCCGATGTCGCCCCGGGCGGGCTTCAAGAGCAGCGGCATGGGGACCGAGCACGGCACGGAGGTCATCCGGGAGTACACCCGGCTGAAGAGCGTGTGGATCAATACGAGCGAGGAGCCCGTGGGGGACCCCTTCATCCTCAGATCATGAGCAGAGCCTCAGGTCGTGAGCAGAGCGACAGGTCGTGAGCAGGGCTTTGACGGGAAGCGTGGGCCACATCTAGTGTCACGTACCATGCAACAACCCACAGGGAAGCGGCTTCAGCAGACCAGCATGCAGGCGAGGGTCGCCGAAGAGCTGCGGCAGATGATCATCAGCGGAGAGCTGCCGCCCCGCTCCAGCCTGTCCGAGATGGCGCTGTCCGAGACCTTCGGGGTCAGCCGTACGCCGATCCGCGAAGCGCTCAAACAGCTCCAGATCGAGGGGTTGGTGGAGGTCCGGCCGCGGGTCGGGACCTTTGTGGCCGTGCCGTCCCGGCGCGAGCTGACCGAGCTGTTCCAGATGAAGGAGCTGCTGGAGGGCGCCGCCGCCCGGCTGCTTGCCTTCCGCGGCGGCGTCCATGAGGTGGAACTGCTCGAGGCCAATATGCGGGCGGCCGACGAGGCGGTCCGGGAGGGCGACGCCGAGCGGTACGCGGCGCTGGTCCATGAGTTCCACGATCTGATCGTCAAGGGCGCCGACAACAGCAAGCTGGAGGCGCACTACCGCACGCTGATGAACCAGCTGGCCTACGCACGCCTGGTGCGCACCTCGCTGTCGCGGCCGGGGCGGCTCACCGAGTCGGACAGCGAGCACCACCGCGTGCTCAACCTGATCCTGGCCAAGGACGGCGACGGCGCGGAGCGCGTGATGCGCGAGCATGTGCGGATGAGCCACCAGGCGCTGATGGCCGGTATCGACGAGCGGGAGAGCTGACCGCGGGAGGCCACAGCCTCCCGCGGCTCACTCGAAGGTCGTCTCATCGGCCAGGGCGTGGCTGATGCGGCGGGTCGCGTCGTAGAGCTCCCGGTACAGCGGGTACCGGCGGTCGTAGACCGCGCGCCATGCCTCGTCCGGTTCGACGGTCGCGACGATCGGGTTCCAGCCGGAGGTGTCGACGCCGAGGGCCCCGGCCGCGAGCGCCGCGTCGCCGAGGCAGGCGCCGACGGTTTCGGCGGGGATCTGCTGCGGCAGGCCGATCGCGGCGGAGACGATGGCCGTCCACAGACTCCGGGCGCCACCGCCCACCGCGACCAGGCGGTCAATACGGGCCCCGGCGTCGGCGAACGCCTCGAGGTTGTGGCGCACTCCGAAGGCGGTGGCCTCGAGCACCGCACGGTACAGCTCCGCGCGCCCGTGGCCCAGCGTCAGCCCGATGACGGTGCCGCGCGCCCGGGGGTCGAACAGCGGGGTGCGCTCCCCGGCGAAGTACGGCAGCATCAGCAGGCCCCGCGAACCGGGCGGCACCCGCTCGGCCTCGGCCAGCAGCGTGGCGAAGTCCGAACCGGTGAGTTCGCGCAGCCAGTCGGTGAGGCTGCCGGAGGTGGCCATGCCCGCCGCGAGGCAGTAGCTGTCCGGGCGCACTCCGGTGGTGCCCCACAGTGCGGGGTGGCGCATCGGCCGCTCGCCCATGACGGTGAGGAACATGGTCGAGCCGTACATCACCATGGTGTCGCCGGGGGCCAGCGCGTCCACGCTCGCGGCCTCCGCCCAGGCGTCGATGGTGCCCGCGGTGACCGGCACCCCCTCGGGCAGCCCGGTGGCCGCCGCGGCAGCCGCGTGCACGGTCCCCACCACCTCGCCGGGCCAGGCCAGGGCCGGGAGTTCAAGGCCGGGGGCGACTCGCTGCGCCCAGGTGTCGCTCCAGCGCCGGGCGTCGAGGTCGTAGAGCGGATCGCACTGGCCGGCCGAGTGGTGGTCCAGTACGTACTCCCCCGTCAGCCGGTGCACCAGCAGGCTGGAGGCCATGAAGAACCGGCGGGTCGCCCGCCATACGTCCGGTTCATGGCGGGCGAGCCAGCGCAGCTTCGGGCCGACCGCCTGGCTGGTGAGCGGGGAGCCGCCGCGCGCCAGAATCTCCTGGGCGCCGAGTTCGGCGGTCAGCTCCGCGATCTCGGCGGTGGCGCGGGTGTCGACCCCGTACAGGATCGCCGGGCGCAGCGGGCGGCCCGCCGCGTCGGCGGGCAGCAGACACGGGCCGATACCGGAGACTCCGACCGCGGCCACCGCCCGCGCGGCCACGCCCTCGGTGGCGAGGAGTTCCCGGACGATGCCGGTGAAGTCGGCCCACCACACGGTCTCCGCGTCGTGTTCGAACCAGCCGGGGCGGGGGGTGGCGGTGCGGTGCGGGCGGGTGGCGCGGGCGAGCACCCGGCCATCGGCGCGGACCGCCACCCCCTTGGAGGATCCGGTGCCGATGTCGATCCCGAGAAACACCGGTTCGCACACCGGTCCGCCGTCGCCCGCCTCGGCTTGTGGCCTGGCGGAGGCGTGTGGCCATTCGTAGGTGGAGGCCCGTGTCATACGCTCGTCGGTCTCCTCGTCGTAGGTCGCAAAGGTGCCCGGTATCAGCTGCATACGGTAGCCGCCGCCCGTACGGCGACGGCGCGGATGTCAATCCCCGCCACCCGGAAACGGTTTACCGCCCGGACACCTCGGGCAGGCGGATACTCGTGCTTCGGACCGGAGGCACGCCCCGCGGGAGCAGTGTGACCGCTCGGGGTGCGCCCCGGTTCGGTCCCGGACTCCTGCGCGGTGTCCACGGTCCCTCAGACCGTCAGCCGACCCGCAGGAGGTGTGTGTCCCATGACGACCGCCGCAGTGCAGCCCAAGGCCCGCTCCTCGGCCCACCCGCACGACGACGCCCCCGACACCTCTGCCGAGTTCGAGAAGATCGCCGAACTCCCCGACGGACCACGGAAGGAGGCCCTGCGACAGCAGGTGGTGGAGGCCTGGATACCGATGGCCGACCGGCTGGCCGGGCAGTACCGCAACCGCGGCGAGTCGATGGAGGATCTGCGCCAGGTCGCCGCGCTGGGCCTGGTGAAGGCCGTCAACCGCTACGACCCGGAGCGCGGCTCGGCGTTCGAGAGCTTCGCGGTGCCCACCGTGGTCGGCGAGATCAAGCGCCACTTCCGCGACCACCTGTGGGCGCTGCACGTCCCCCGCAGGGTCCAGGAGTTGCGCAACCGGGTGCGGGCCGCCCATCGCGAGCTGTCCCACTCGCTGGACGACCGCGCGCCCGACATCGAGGAGATCGCCGATCGCACCGGCCTCTCCGAGGAGGACGTACGCACCGGAGTGGGAGCCCTGGACAGCTTCTCCCCGCTCTCCCTGGACGCCCCGCTGACCGGCGCCGACGACGGCTATGCGCTGCGGGACACGCTCGGCGAGCAGGAACCCGCCTATGACCGGGTGGTGGACCGGGAGGCCGTGCGGTCGGGGCTGTGCCGGCTGCCCGAGCGGGAGCGGCGGATCCTCTACATGCGCTTCTTCTGCGATATGACCCAGAGCCGCATCGCCGAGCAGCTGGGCATCTCCCAGATGCATGTCTCCCGCCTGCTCAACCGCACCTGCTCGCACCTCTGCGAGCAGGCCACGTCCGATTCGGGCTGAATCCCCGGACCCACGCAGACGTCCTATCTATGGCCTTGCCTTCACCACAAGGAGTTGACGCCTCCAGGGCAAATGCTGAGAGAGAGCCGTGAGATAGTCATCGAGGGCCTGCTCGCACCCTTGACGACATCCGATGTCTCTCGCAGTGAAGGGATGACCGATGACCGAATCGACGTCCGCCCCGTCCCCAACGCCTCATCAGCGACGCCTCGCCGAGTTCCAACAGCAGCGCTTCGGGCTCTTCGTCCACTGGGGGATCTACTCCCTGGCCGCCCGCCATGAGTGGGTGAAGCAGCGTGAGCGGCTGACCGACGAGCAGTACCAGGCGTACTACGACCACTTCGACCCGGATCTGTACGACCCCGGCGCCTGGGCGGACGCCGCACACCACGCCGGAATGCGCTACACGGTGCTCACCACCAAGCACCATGACGGCTTCTGTCTGTGGGACTCGGCGCTCACCGACTACACCGTGGCCGGCACCCCGTACGGCAAGGACCTGGTCGGGCCGTTCTGCGAGGCGTTCCGGGAGCGGGGTCTCGGGGTGGGCTTCTACCACTCGCTGCTCGACTGGCACCACCCCCAGTTCCCGCTGGACCGGCTCCATCCGCAGTGGGACGAGGACGCGCCGGACGGCGGGGACCCGGGCGACCGTGACATCGCGGCGTACGCCCGCTATCTGCACGGGCAGGTCGAGGAGCTGCTGACTCGGTACGGTCCCGTGGACACGCTGTGGTTCGACTTCTCGTACGCCAACCGCGTCCGCGCGGGCAAGCCGATCACCGGCGGCAAGGGCAAGGCCGACTGGCGCTCGGAGGAGCTGGTGGCGCTGATCCGCCGGATCCAGCCGGACATCCTCATCAACAACCGCCTGGAGCTGCCCGGCGACTTCACCACGCCCGAGCAGCATCAGCCCGGTGAGCCGCTGACCGACGAGGACGGCCGGCCGGTGGTGTGGGAGGCTTGCCAGACCCTCAACGGCAGCTGGGGCTACGACCGGGACAACCTCAACTGGAAGTCCCCCGACCAGCTGATCCGGCTGCTCGTCGACACCGTCTCCAAGGACGGCAACCTGCTGCTCAACGTCGGCCCGAACGGGCGCGGCGAACTGGAGCCGCGGGCCCTGGAGACCCTGCACGAGATCGGCGCCTGGATGCGGCTGCACTCCCGGTCCATCCACGGCGCCGGCCCCTCCCCGTACACCGCGCCCACCGGCTGCCGCTACACCCAGCGCGGCGACCGGCTCTACCTCCATGTCCTCGACTGGCCCTACCGCCACCTCCACCTGTCGGGTCTGGCGGGCAAGGTGCGCTACGCACAGCTGCTGGGCGACGCGTCCGAGGTGCGCCGGCCGATCGTCGACCCGGCCTGGGACAACGGCAACGTCGCCCCCAAGGGCGTTCCGGCGGGGAGCCTCACCCTGGAGATCCCGGTCCGCAAGCCCGATGTGTCCGTCCCGGTCATCGAGCTGTTCCTGGAGCCGGACGCCGTGGCGGGCCCGCGCTGAACCAGGGGATCCCGGCGCCCGGCGCCCGACCGGGCGTCAGGATCCCCAGCGGCGTGGCGCTAGTGGGTCTGCACCCACCAGGTCATCAGGCCGATGAACGAGGTGCCGCACGCATACGAGGCGCCGCGCACGAAATTCGCCGCCGCGAGCCGGGCGTAGCGGCGCCACCGCCCGGTGGAACGACTGGGCGCCGGGGGACGATCCTGCGTAGACAGCATGTGGAGCCCCTTTCGTGAGCGTACGGACACCAGCGGGTCCACGCTGGGAGCCCGTCGGCGCCGGGCGTCACCGGGCCGCTGGCTGCGGGCTCCTTTGCGCTGCCTATAGCATACAAGATTGTGATCTTGTGAAACCCGCAGGACCCGCCGGTAATTCGCTCTAGCGCATACCCTTCGCCGCCACCGTCCGGGTCTCGGTGTTCCAGCCCGAGACCCGGACGGACGGCTCGGAGCCGCCCAGGTCCGCCGCCCGGTAGGTGGCGGTGAGCGTCGTGGACTCCCCCGGCCACAGGCTGACCTGATTGTCCGTCCACCGCACGGGCAGGACGGGCGCGCCCGCGCCGGTCACCAGATGGGCGTCCACCAGCAGGGCCGGAGTCTGGCCGGTCGAGGTGTTGCGCAGGGTCACGGTCGTGGTCGCGGTGCCGTCGGGGGCGGTGGTGGTGTCCGCGGTGGCGGACACCGGTGCCTGGTCCATCTTGCCGAGCCCGGTCAGATCGGCGTAGGAGGTGGTCGGGGTGTAGTACCAGTCGGTGTTGTCCCAGTCGAGCACGTCCGGCTCGGTGGACAGCCAGTAGACGTTGCGGCTGACTTCCTTGCCGGCGCCATTGGTGAGCACGAGCTTGGCGAGGTAGGTGCCCGACAGCCCGCTGACACTGGCGGGCACGGTCAGCGCGGTGGTCTTGCCGCCGTCGGCCGGCGCGGTCAGGCCGGTGGCGCTCTTGTCGTACTTCCGCGCGCCCTTGGTGTCGTAGAGGCTCACCCGTGCGGTCAGTCCGGTGGCCGCGTCATGCCGGTTGTTGACCACGACCACCGTCCGCGAGTCGTACGAGTACTGGATGTGCAGCGGCTCATTCGCCTTCTTGGCGCCGAAGTAGGCCCCGCCCTGGTCGAGATAGCGGTCGAAGAGCTGCCAGTGCAAGGAGGTCCAGCCGCTGCCCAGCATCCAGTAGACGACGCCGGTGGCCGGTTTGGAGGTGTCGGAGAAGTTGCGGCCGTACGCCTCGTACTGGGCGCGCACCGCCTCGTACTGCGCGAGTTGCGCCTTGCGCACATAGTCCTCGAGGCCGGTCGGCGGGCCGTAGCGGCCGCTGAGCGCGTTGCCGAACAGCTTCAGATCGCCGAAGGTGCCCGACGGCGAGCGGTGGTACTGCTTGGCCTTCGGGTCCTTCCACATCGTCTCCAGCTCGCTCGGGGACATCATCCGCCGGAGCGTGTCGAGGGTCGGGATGTCCGGTCCGGCGCTGGTCTCGGAGTTGAATCCGGTCGCGCCGCCCTCGCGCTTGGCGTACCAGTAGTTCGGGGGCACCCAGTCGTAGGGGCCGGTCATCTTCATCCCGGACTTGCCGAGGACCGGTGAGGACTTGGCGGAGGCGGCGGGGACGACCGGGTTCGGCCAGTCGGCGGCCTTCAGGGCGTCGAGGTAGTTCTTCTCGATCGTCGCGTCGGGCGCCAAGTCGCTGCCGACGAGGAAGGAGATGACGCTGGGGTGGTCGCGCAGCCGCGCGGCCTCGGCGGCCATGGAGTCCTTGGCCACCACGTAGTCGGCGGCGGACCACTTGTCGCCGGTCTCGTCGCCGTTGACCTGGCCCTCCCACTTGTCGCAGCACTCCCAGCCGGGGAGGGTGAGGATGCCGTACCGGTCGGTGAGGTCGAAGAACTCGTCCGGCTCGATATGGCCTTCGAGGCGGATGGTGTTCAGGCCGAGGTCGAGGGCGTACTTGAGCCGGTCCTCGACGTAGCGGGCGTCCCAGCGCAGAAAGACGTCAGGGGACCAGCCGCCCGCCTTGATCAGCAGCGGGCGGCCGTTGATGGAGTACTGGCGGGCGCCGTCGGCGTTCAGCGGGGCTTTGACGTCCCGGATCCCGAAGGTCTCATGGGCGGTGTCGGAGACGGTGCCCGAGACGGTGGCGGTCAGGTCGAGGTCGTACAGCGGCTGGCCGCCCATCCCGGCCGGCCACCACACCCGGGGCTGGTCCAGGCGCAGTTGGGGATAGGCCGCGGGCGTGAAGGTGACGGTCTTCTTCTCGTGTGCGGCCAGCGCCACGGACTGGCTGAAGGACACCGAGCCGACGGTCCCGGAGACGGTGGCGGTGACGGGCGCGCCGGAGTCGTTGCGGGCCTCGGCCTTGACGGTCAGTTCGGCGGAGGACAGCGAGGGCATGGCCAGTTCGGTGGTCACATGCGCCCCGCGCAGGGCCACCGGGCCGCCGCGGCGGACGAGGACGTCGCGCACCAGCCCCATGTTCTCGTCGGGCGGGGGCTGCAGCCAGTCGATCCAGCCCATGGTGAGGTTCTTGCGCGGATCGTTGGGCTGGACCCTGAAGGCCACCGTGTTGGTGCCGGACTTCACCAGGTCGGTGATGTCCAGCTCATGGCGGGTGTACGCACCGGCGACCTGGTCCTTGGTGGCGATCTGCTTGCCGTTGACGTACACGTCGGCGGCGGAGACGACCCCGCTGAAGTCCAGGTAGGTGCGGGCGTCGGGGGCGGTGACGGTGAAGTCGGAGCGGTACCACCAGGGGACGGCGAAGTCGCCGGCCGGGATCTTCTTGAGGTTGGTCGAGTAGAACGGATCCGCGTACGTGCCCTTGGCCAGCAGACCCGCGAGCACCGTCGACCGGGGCGCCATGGAGTACCAGCCGGTGGCGGGGTAGCCGGGCGTCGAGACGGCGGCGGGGCTGTCGCTGACCTTCGCCGAGGACTGCACGGCGAAGCCGGCCAGCGCGGTGGCCGTGCCTGCGGCGGCCCCGACCCGGGTGACCGGCGGCGGGGCCGGATCGGCGGCCGTCGGCGTACGGGGCGGCGGGGCGGCCCCCGCCGGGAGGGAGAGCGCCAGCAGCAGCCCGCCGGCGGCGAGCGCGGTGGTCAGGACGGGGCGCACGCGGGCTGTCGCCCGCCGCCGGGGTGGTGCCAGGCGGAGGAACACGGGGTCTCCCTGGAGGGCCGGGCGTTGGTTAGGCAACTTTCCTAACAGTCTTTGGACGCTAGAGACGTGAATGCGACATGTCAACACCGCCGCGCCGCGCGAGCGCAGGCCCGTACCACCCTGGACAGCGCCGCCGCGCCGCGCGAGCGCACGCCTGGATCACCAGTGACAGCACGCCCTACCTCACGGGCGTGCACCCGAATCGCCCCCGTACCTCCCCTCCCCCGTCTCCCCGCTCAGCCGTGCCAGCGCAGCACCGCGCCGAGGCCTCCGGACGGTCCCGTCATGCCCTCCGGCACCATCAGCACCTCGGTGTCCGCCGCCGCGGCCGCGCGCACCAGCGCGTCGTCCGCGCGCGCCGGCTCCGGCGAGGCCACCCCCAGCGCGCGGGCCTGGGCGCGCTGCACAGCCACCTGGTCGACACCGGGGCCCACCCACACCTCGCGGCGGGCGTCCGACCCCGTCTGCCCGATCAGCAGCGTGGCCGCCTGATGGCTGCGTACCGCCTCCACCACGGCCCGCATCCCCTCCGCCGCGCCACCGGGCGTCGAACCGTCATGGGCCCCGCCCACCCCCGGCTCCCCCGGGCGGCCCCGGGCGGCGCGGAAGAGGTCGAGGACGTCCTCCAGATGGGTGCGGACGTATTCCTCGCGGGCGCGCTCGATCTCCGCTTCGAGCAGTTCCCGGGAGCTGCCCGCGGCCCTGCTGCCGTGCTGCGCCTGCACCGTGCTGGCGCGCAGCGGCTCGGGCAGCCGGTCGTGCACGGCCCTGCGCTCACGCGGGTCACCGGCCAGGACCAGCAGCCGCGCGTCGCTCTCCGGCCACCGCCGCGCGAGCTCGTCGGCCACGACGTCCGCGGTCTGGTCCAAGGTGTTCTCGACCCGGTTCCGGTAGTGCCACTCGTACCGGTCGGCGGGTACGGAGCGGTGTCCGCGCCCCTGCGGCGGTCCGCCACTCGCCCGGCCTACGGGGCGCGGACCGGCGTTGTCGAGCAGTTCGAGATCGGCTCCGGAGCGGTCGACGCGGGCCACCAGGCAGGAGGGCCACTCGCCGCGCAGCGAGGCCAGCGGCGCGACCCGGGGAAGCAGCGACCAGGAGGTGTCCACATCGCGTGGCGAAGTGGCCAGCGGAAGGTCGAGGACCACTTCCCCGCCCGCCGCGAACAGCGCCCGCCCCGCGGACGGCCGTGCCGTCCGCTCGCCCGCCAGCCGCTGCACCAGCGCCTCGCGCGTGGCGGCGTCGGCGCCCCGCCGGGTGAGCTGGTCGCAGACGAACCGCTCACGCAGCCTGCGCCGGGTGGGCGCGTCCTCGGTCGCGCGCGAGGTGTCCAGATAGACGCAGGCCCAGGGACCCGGGCGGTCGAACAGCGGCTTCAGGAATCCAACATCCATGACCTCCCCCATCCCGGGGAAACGCACGAGAGCCGGGGCGCACCCGGAGGAATCCGGAGCCCCCGCCCCGTTCCTGAACCCCAGGATCCCTCCACCGGTCCCCGAGCGCCAGGCACGTCCGGGCGCGCCATCGACGAGCTGTCCCGCCTAGAATTGACGGTGTGACTCGCTCCAACGAGGAGGTCGAGGCGCTGCTTCGGGAGTACGCGGACCTCCTTCTGATCACCGGCGGGGACGCGTTCAAGGCGCGTGCCTACGAGAAGGCCGCTCGCGCGATCGGCGGCTGTCCACGCGATGTGTCCGAGCTCGACGCGAAGGGGTTGCGGGAGATCCCCGGGGTGGGCAAGTCGATCGCCGACAAGGTCGTGGAGTACCTGCGCACCGGCAGTGTGCCCGCCGTCGACGAGGTGCGCGCAGCGATCCCGGCCGGGGTGCGACAGCTGACCGCCATCCCGGCCCTCGGGCCGAAGAAGGCCATGATGCTGTACGAGGAGCTGCACATCGCGTCCATCGACCAGCTCTCCGACGCGATCCACGACCACAAGCTGCGCGATCTGAAGGGCTTCGGCCCCAAGACGGAGGAGAACATCCTCCACGGCATCGCCCTCATGCAGGCCGCCGGGGACCGGGTCCCGCTGAATGCGGCCATGAGCGTGGCCGATGACATCGTGGCCGAGCTGTCCCGGGTGACCGGCTGCCAGGCCTGCGAGTACGCCGGGTCCCTGCGGCGGATGAAGGAGACCGTCGGCGATATCGACATCCTGGTCGCGGCGGACGAATCGATCCCGTTCATGGATGCGTTCACCCGGCTGCCGTACACCGCCGAGGTCATCGCGCACGGGGAGAAGAAGACCTCGATCCGCACCACCAAGGGGCTCCAGGTGGACCTGCGGGTGCTGCCCCTGGACTCCTGGGGCGCGGGGTTGCTGTACTTCACCGGGTCCAAGGCCCACAACATCCGCGTCCGCGCGATCGCGATGCGCCACGGCCTCAAGCTCTCCGAGTACGGGCTCTTCGACGCCAAGAGCGGGGAGCGGATCGCCTCGCGCAGCGAGGAGGACGTGTACGCCAGGCTCGCCATGGACTGGATCCCGCCGACGCTGCGGGAGGACCGCGGCGAGGTCGAGGCGGCCTTGAACGGGCGGCTGCCTCCACTGTTGACGGAGTCGGATCTGCGCGGCGATCTGCACACCCATACGAACCTCACCGACGGCCTCGAACCGCTGGAGGAGATGATCGCGGCGGCCCGGCGGCGCGGTTACGCGTACTACGCCGTCACCGACCACGCCCCGAAGCTGTATATGCAGCAGATGACCGACGAGAAGATCCTGGCCCAGCGCGAGCGGATCCGGGATCTGGACCGGGGGCGGGGGCGCGGCGGGATGCGGCTGCTGCACGGCGTGGAGCTGAACATCGACGTCCAGGGGGACGTGGACTGGCCCGACGACTTCCTCGAGGGCTTCGACCTGTGCGTGGCCTCGGTGCACACGCAGTTCGGCCTGGCGCGGGACGAGATGACCCGGCGGCTGCTGCGGGCCTGCGAGAACCCGAACGTCAACATCATCGGCCATCCGACGACCCGGCTGATCGGGAAGCGGCCGGGCATCGACGCCGATCTGGACGAGGTGTTCGCGGCGTGTGCCCGCACCGGTACCGCGCTGGAGATCAACGCGCACCCGGACCGGCTGGACCTGTCGGACGAGAACATCCTGCGGGCCAGGGAACACGGCGCGAAGTTCGCGGTGGACAGCGACGCGCACTCCACCCTCGACATCGACGCCCTGCGCTACGGTGTCGGGACGGCGCAGCGCGGCTGGCTGACCCCCGACGATGTGATCAACACCTGGCCGCTGACCCGGCTGCGGCGTTTTCTGCGCAAGGATCACAGGGACGGGCACGGCTGAACACCACAGAAGATCCCGAGCATCCCGCACACCCCGCGCATCAGGCGCCGGGCGCGGACACGCTGCGCGAGCTGGACGAGCGGGTGAGCGGCTGCCGTGCCTGCCCGCGGCTGGTGCGGTGGCGGGAGGAGGCCGCCCGTATCAAGCGCGCGGCCTATCGGGAGTGGGACTACTGGGCCCGCCCGGTGCCGGGGTTCGGACCGGAGGGCGCGGCGCTGGCCATCATCGGTCTGGCCCCGGCCGCGCACGGCGGCAACCGCACCGGCCGGATGTTCACCGGCGATCGTGCCGGGGACTTCCTGTACGCGGCGCTGTACGCGATCGGCCTGGCCAACCAGCCCGATGCGACCCATCGGGGCGACGGCCTGGAACTGCGCGGGGTCAGGATCACCGCGCCCGTGCACTGCGCCCCGCCGGCCAACCGGCCCACGATCGGCGAGCGCGACACCTGCCGTCCCTGGCTGGTCCAGGAACTGCGGCTGCTGCGCCCGACGTTGCGCTCGGTGGTGGTGCTGGGCGGGTTCGGCTGGCAGGCGGCGCTGCCCGCACTCGCCGCCGCCGGCTGGGAGGTGCCCCGCCCGCGCCCGTCGTTCGCACACGGCGCGCGGACCACGCTGGGGGCGGAGGGGGCGGGGGCGCCGCTGCAGGTGTTCGGCTGCTACCACGTCAGCCAGCAGAACACCTTCACCGGGCGGCTCACCCCGGCGATGCTGCAAGACGTGCTCCGATCGGCGGCGGAGGCGGCTGGGTTGCGGCCCCTCCGTGCCGACGGAGACGGACCGCCGACGCGTTGAGTCGTCGGCGGCCCGGTGGGGGGTGGTGCGAGGTCCCAGGCACTGGGGCAGGTGGGCGCCCGGGACCTCGGTCAGGGGGTGGCAGGACGTGTCCTGCCTCGATCAGCCGTTACGAGTGGTTGGCGGCGTTGCCGTCACCGACCGCGTCGCCACTGCCGTCGCCGACCGCACCGTTGTCGCCGTTGCCGGCCGCACCGTTGTCACCGTTGCCGACGGCGCCGTTGTCACCGGTCGCGCCGCCGTTCGCCGCGCCACCTTCCTGCGCGCCGCCTTCGGCACCCTGGCCGGCGCCGTCACCGGCGCCCGCGCCGTCACCCTGGCCCGCGCCATCGCCGGCGCCCGCGCCGTCACCGGCACCCTGGCCGGCGCCGTCACCCGCGCCATCGCCCGCGCCGCCGCCGCCGGCACCGTTGTCGCCGCCGATGACGGCGCCCGTGGCCTGCAGCGCGGTGCTCACCGGCTGGAAGAACGTCTCGCCGCCCTGCGTGCAGTCGCCGCTGCCGCCCGAAGTCAGGCCCACGGCCGCGTCCTCGGCGAACATGGCGCCACCGCTGTCACCGGGCTCGGCGCATACATCGGTCTGGATGAGGCCGTTGACGATGTCGCCGTTGCCGTAGTTCACGGTGGCGTTCAGACCGGTGACGGTGCCGTCGGTGACACCCGTCGTACTGCCGGATCGCTTCACCGCAAGCCCGACGCTCGCCTCAGCGACCTGGGTGATCTGCTGGGTGGTGCCGTCCTGCAGATCCACCGTGCTGGACGCCTGGGTGTTCGGGTCGTCGTAGGTCACCAGGGCGAAGTCGCTCACCGGGAACTGGGACTCGGCGGTGGTGCCCACCTGCTGGGCGCCCGCCTGGTCGGTGGCCCAGGTCTCCGAGATATTGCCGCAGTGGCCCGCGGTGAGGAAGGCGGGAGCGCCGTCGACCTCGACGTTGAAGCCGAGCGAGCATCGGGCGCCACCGCCGAAGATGGCGTCGCCGCCGTCCAGCGCGCCGGCCTGCTCACCGGCACCGCCCGCGCCCTGGCCATCCCCAGCACCCTGGCCGTCACCGGCGCCCTGGCCATCGCCCGCGCCCTGACCCGCGCCGTCGTCCGCGCCGCCCTGGCCCGCACCCTGACCCGCGCCGTCGTCCGCGCCGCCCTGGCCCGCACCTCCGTTGGCCCCGGGCTGGGTCTCGTCGGTCCCGTCGAACTTCTTGAACTCGCCGTTGGTGCGCTGGACGGTGGCCTTGCCCGCCAAGCCGTCCACGGCCTTGGTCAGCGTGGCCCACTTCGTGCCCGTGACGGTTCTGTCGGCGAGGACCCGGACCTTGTTGGTCTTCGGGTCGATCGACCAGGCCGTGCCCGGGATCGAGGCGTTGTCGCTCAGCGTCTTGGTGGTGGCCTTGAGCTCCGTCAAGCTGTTCGCGACGATCTTGGCCACGGCGCCCTTGGCCCGGACGTCGTTCGCCGCGTCCTCGTTCAGGACGTTCATCACCAGCTGCTTGGTGTCGCCCTGGTAGTACCACCCCGCCGCGTTGCCGCCCAGGTCCGACGCGAGGCCCGTCGCGAGCTTCACGGCGGCCTGCGACGAGAACGTCTTGGCCTCGGCCGACTTGTCCGGGCTCGCATTGGCGTTGGGAAGCAGCACCGCCGCTCCCGCGAGGGCGGCCGCGGCGGCGCCGGCTATGACGACGGTCCGCTTGTTCACACGTCGGTGGCTCAACTCACTGACCTCCAGTAGGGGTGCGCCGGGGGGTGCGCGAGGAGTGGTCTGTCGGTTCCTCTGCGTCCCTGCGCGGTGGTCACCCGGCCATACGGAGGTGGTGGTTCAGTGTTTTCAGTGCCACTCAAGGTGTGATGAAAACCGTGCGCGAGGCGCCCCGGATGAGTAAGCTCCGCCGGTTCGGCCCTTCCCTCACCCCTCGGCCGCGGTCTGCGCCCGCAGCTCCCACACCTGCCCGAGCGCCATATCGGCCGAGGGCCCGGCCGGGGAGCCGTCCGTGGTCTCGAAGTGGTCGACGTAGTCGCCGATGAACGCCTGCCACCGGTGGTTGACCGGGTCCTGGTCGAGCGCGGCCATCGCGGCGGAGAAGTCCTCGCAGTCCACGAGGTGGAACAGATGGCGCCCGCTGCGCCAGATCTGCCAATTGGTGATGCCGGCCCGGCCCAACGCCTCCAGCAGGTCCGCCGGAACCGTGGCGTGCACCTCCTCGTAGCCGGCCTCCTGGCCCTCCTTGAGAACCGAGTGCAGTGCGACGCGCATGGCCATCCCTCTCTCTTTGCCAGATATGCCGGATCAGCTGTGCCGGAAGAGACCGGCAACTCACTGTGCCGACAGTGTGGATGGTATCGGCATGGGTATATCTCCACGGACCTGCCCGAGCTCAGGGGGACCAAGGAAGATCATGAATGCACCCGAGAACGCGGATGCGCGCCTCCGGTCGACGCCCACATTCATAGACCTCGTCATTCCCGAGGGGGTGCAGGAATCTCTGCGGCAGCAACTCGCGGACCTGGGCGATCCGACGCGGGACATGGATCGCGCGACGGCTCGCTGCCATCAGGTGTTCGCGACCCTGCCGATTGATCTCCTGCAGACCATCCTGGATTTCGGCAGGCATGCGGACACCCCTGGGGTGGCGCGGGTCGACAATCTTCCCGTCGAACGCGAACTTCCCGATACACCCGATGACGGCGGACCTTGCCAAACAAAAAGCACTTATCTTTCGGAAGGCGTTCTCCTCGGACTCAGCGGGATGCTGGGCGAGCCCGTCGGATTCACCACCGAGAAGAACGGGCAGCTGATTCACGATGTCATTCCCGTCGCAGATGGAGCGACGTCTCAGACGAATCGCAGCTCAACCGTTTTCCTTAACTTTCACAACGACATCGTGTACGACGCGGCAGGATCGTACAACCTGAGCAACCCGGACTTCCTCGTCCTCAACTGCCTCCGCGCAGACCATGAGGGTGTCGCGGGTACCTACTACGCGGACGCCCGGGATGTGTGCCGGGCCTTGGACGCCTCTTCGCTCAAGCTGCTCAGGGAGCCGCTGTTCAGACTGAACGCTCCCGGAAGTTATGCGCGGATGGCCGGAAAGGACGAAATCCTCTCCGACCCCGTGCCCATCATCAGCGGTCCCGATTGGTCCCCCGAAATCGCCTCCTCCGCCAATGGAGTGCACGCCGTTTCCGGCGATGCCGAAGTGGCGCTTCAGCGGCTTCAGTCCACCTGCCGGGAAGTGGCGCATGAAGTCTTTCTGCGCCCCGGTCAGGCACTGCTCATCAACAACCGTAAGGGTCTGCACGCCCGTTCGGAATTCGAGCCGCGCTACGACGGCCGGGATCGCTGGCTGCAGCGCACGTACATTCGCCGGAACCACTGGAGCATCCGCGACCGCATCGTCGCCGAAACGCGGAGGCTGCACACCTGATCGAAGCTGCCGCTGAAACTGCCGCCAAAACTGCCTGTCCAGCTGCTTGTCCCGGCCCTGCGGTACGCGTAGGGTCGCTTTCGTGCATGCATCCAAAAGGGACCGAGCAACGGCGCCGTTCCCATTTCATGGCCCGGCATGTGAGGAGAGGTTCCGCGGATGACAGTGCGTGTGGGCATCAATGGTTTCGGCCGCATCGGCCGTAACTATCTGCGTGCGGTGTTCGACCAGGGCGCCGATGTGGAAGTGGTGGGTGTCAACGACCTCACCGACACCGCGACGCTGGCCCATCTCTTCGCGTACGACAGCACGTTGGGCCGCTTCGGGGAGGAAGTGCGCGCCGTGGACGGCGCCATCCTCATCGGGGACAGGCGGATCGCCGTATCGGCCGAGCGTGACCCCGGGGCTCTTCCCTGGGCGGCGCTCGGCGCCGATGTCGTCATCGAATCGACGGGTGTCTTCACGGACGCCAACCGCGCCCGCGCCCATATCGAAGCAGGGGCCAAGAAGGTCATCATCTCCGCCCCGGCGAAGAACGAGGATCTGACGCTGGCCTACGGCGTCAACCATGACCAGTACGACCCCGAGCGTCACACCGTCATCTCGAACGCGTCCTGCACCACCAACTGCCTCGCCCCCATGGCCAAGGTCCTGCACGACGCCATCGGTATCGAGTACGGGTTGATGACCTCGGTCCACGCGTACACCTCGGACCAGAATCTGCTGGACGGTCCGCACCGCGATCTGCGCCGCGCCCGCCACGCCGCCGCCAACACCGTGCCCACCAGTACCGGGGCCGCCAAGGCCATCGGGCTGGTCCTCCCGGCGCTCGCGGGCAAACTGGACGGCTACGCGATGCGCGTGCCGATCCCCACCGGCTCGGCCACCGACCTGTCCTTGACCCTCAGCCGCGAGGCGACCGCGGAGGAGATCAACGGGCTGTTCGCGAAGGCGGCGCAGGGTCCGCTCGCCGGCGTCCTGAGCTATACCGAGGACCCCATCGTCTCCAGCGATATCGTCACCGATCCCGCCTCCTGCATCTTCGACGCAGGTCTGACCAAGGTGATCGGCGGCCGACATGCGAAGGTCGTCGGCTGGTACGACAACGAGTGGGGCTTCTCCAACCGCCTGGTCGACACCACATTGCTGATCGGCGGCTCTCTCTGAGCACACCGACTCCGCCCACCGGGCCGAGTCCCGATGCGATCCGGCGGGCCACACATGGCGTGGCCCGCCGGATCGTGTCCCGCACGCGGTCAGTTCTGTGCTTCGGCACTCGTGGCCATCGCCTTGGTGCGGGCCGCGTTGAACCGCTCCTGGAACGTGGCGGCCTGTGACGCGACCCAGGTCTGCGACTCCTGGAGACCCTTGGTGGAGCCCTTGAATCGGGGAGCCACGTATCGGGCGAACAGGTCGAAGCTCTTGCGGGTGCGCTCGGGGCTCGCCCAGTCCGTCACCGAGTTGAGCAGACAGCCGAAGCCTCCCGTGATGTCACGGAGCTTGTGGATGGCGGCCACACAGTCCTCGACACCACCGGCGATGATCCCTCCGGCCTCGATGGTCGCCTCGAACGCCTTGCGCGCCCCGACCTCGCTGCGCCCCATGGGCATACCGTGCGTCCCCGCCCAGTATTCGTTGCGCTGCCGCAGCCATCCGGCGTAGATGTCCTCCAGCGCCTGCTCACGGGTCTCGGCCACATGCACGGGCAGGGTCAGCCGCCAGGTCGACCGGTCCGCCGTACGGTCCGCCTCGGCGGCCGCGGCCTCCAAGTGGCCCCACTGCTCCGCCAGTTTCTCCATTCCCAGGCTGTGCCCGGCGCGCACCATCCCCCACGGCGGGGCGGCGTGCGACATCGCGTTCACCCCGAGGCGGCCGGCGAGCCGCATGCCGAAGGGCGACGAGGCGCTGCTGACGGTGATCTCGAAACCGCCCGGCTCGAAGGAACGGTGCTGGATACGGGCGTCCTGGAGCCGGAACCAGTCCGTCTCGCGCGTCACCGTCTCGCCCCGCAGCAGTTCGACGATGGTCTCCAGGGACTCCTGGGTACGGCGGCGCGCCTCGGCGGGGTCGACGCACAACATATGCATGTCCGAGGCGAGCGAACCGGCGCCCACACCGAGGATGAACCGGCCCCGGGTCAGCTGGTCGAGCTGTGCCGCGCGCGCCGCCGCCATGTACGGATGGTGGTACGGCAGCGCCATGACGCCGGTGGCGAGTTTGATCCGCCGGGTGCGCTCGGCCGCCGCGGCCAGGAAGATTTCCGGGGAGCCGATGGTGGCCCAGCCGTTGGAGTGGTGTTCGCCGACCCACAGCTCGTCGTAGTTGAGCTCATCGGCCAGTTCGGCATAGCCGAGGTCACGCCGCATCAGCAGATTGGGGTCTTCGCCGATGGGGTGCAGGGGCGACATGAAGAGGCCGAAGCGCATGAAGTCGTTCATATAGTCCTTCTGAGATGTGGGATACGGACGGGGCGGTCGGAGCCGTCGGGGTCGTCACAGGGACTGGGCGATGGCGATTCGCTGGATCTGGTTCGTCCCCTCGAGGATCTGGAGGAGCTTCGCCTCTCGCATCCAGCGCTCGACCGGGAAGTCCTGGGTGTAGCCGTAGCCGCCGAGCACCTGGACCGCGTCGGTCGTGACCCGCATGGCGGTGTCCGTGGCGAACAGCTTGCACTTCGCGGCTTCGGCGGAGATGGGTTTGCCCTGGTCCTTGAGGGCGGCCACCGAATACAGCAGCGCACGAGCCGCCGCGATCTGCGTGGCCATGTCGGCGAGCAGGAAGGAGAGACCCTGGAAGGAGATGATGGGCTTGCCGAACTGGGTGCGTTCCTTGGCGTACGCGACCGCGTGGTCGAGTGCCGCCTGGGCGAGGCCCACGGCACACGCCGAGATGCCGAGGCGGCCGTGGTCGAAGACATGGGCGGCGACGAGCATGCCGCGGTTGCGGCGCCCGATCATGCGCTCGTCGGGGACCCGTACCCCGTCGAACGCGATCTGTGCCGTGGGCAGTGAGCGCACCCCCATTTTCCGCTCAGGGGCCAGGGGGCGCAGGCCCTCGGAGTCCGCGTCGACCAGGAAGCAGGACAGCCCGCTCAGGGCGGATCCTCCGGTGCGGCAGTACACGTTGTAGACGTCGGCGACACCGGCGTGACTCACCCATGCCTTGGTGCCCGAGATCACGTGGTGGCCGTCTTCCGCGACCGCCTTGGTGGACATGGCGCCCAGGTCGGAGCCGGCCTCCGGCTCCGACATGCAGTTGGCGGCGAGGAGTTCGCCGCTGAGCATGCGCGGCAGCAGTTCGCCCCGCAGCTCGTCCGTTCCGAACCGGGCCAGACCGTGGCAGGCCAGCACCTGGAGGTGGACGGACTCCGCGACGGCCAGCCAGCTGCCGGCCAGCCGCTCGATCACCCTCAGATAGACGGTGTAGCTCTGCCCGCCGCCGCCCCACTGTTCGGGGAACGGCAGCGATATCAGCCCCTGCTTCCCCAGGAGCCGCACCAGGGCCTCGGGAAACTGCCCGTCCTCCTCGAACCGGGCTGCCCGCGGCTCCAGTTCCTCCCGGGCGAGCTCGTCGACGAGCGCGAACAGTTCCCGCTGCTCCTCGGGTTGCTCGACGGCTGAGCGGCCGGTCACGCGGCCTCCCGGGCGGCCTGGGACGGCCAGTCGGCGGCTTCCGGCCAGCGGCGGTTCACCTGTCCGACGGCGTGGTCCCAGTAGGAGCGGACGGAGAGGTCGGCGTAGATGAAGGCCCGTTTGCCGTCCACGTCCTCGAGTGAGGAGGAGTGGTAGCCGCCCGGTATCTGCTCGGCCATCAGCTGGAGGCGGCAGGCGCGCTCCAGGGTGTGGGCGTGCACCGTCGCATGTCTGATGGACTTGCCGACGATCACGCCACCGTGGTTGCGCAGCAACGCCGCAGGGTTGTCTCCGAGGGCGTCGGCCACCTGCTCGCCCGTGGCGATGTCGAGGATGGTGTTGCTGGTCAGCGTGTAACGGGGCAGTCGGCCCTCGAAATAGGCGCCCTCGTGCGATACGGCGCGCAGGGCCAGGTCGGTCGCCCCGAACACCAGGGTGTGCGGGGCGTGGCTGTGCACGATCGCGTTGACATCGGGACGCGCCCGGTACACCGCTTGGTGCAGCGCCAGCTCCGGTGGCGCCAGCGCGGGGGCCGGTGCGGCGGGGTCGACCGGCGCCACGATCACATCGTCGGGTACGCACTCGTCGAAACCCTTGAGCGCGCCCTTGATCAGCATGTAGTCCGCGCCGGGCACCCGGGCGGAGACCTGCCCCTGGTTGAAGTCGTCATGGCCACCCAGTGACAGTGAACGTGCCGCGACGGCGACATGGGCCCGCAGCCGACGGGCGAGGGGCGGCAGCGTGGCCGGGGTTTGCTGGGTCACGTATGTCTCACGTTTCTGCGAAGGACGGTGCGAAGAACAGTCGGTCGTAGACCTGCTTGACCGTGACCAGACCGGCAGGGGCGCCATGGGCCCAGGAGGCGACGGCGAGCGCGCCAGGTGCCGCCGCCGACAGGTCTCGTACGTCGTGGTGCAGCCTCAACGACTCGTGTGCGAAGTCGAGTTGCACCGCGTGTTCGCTGACCGGATGGCCGGCACGGAAGGATGCCACCTCGTCCACGGCCGCCCCACCCGCGTGCGCCTCCCAGGTGGCGGCCAAGGAGCGCGCCGACGCGCTGGGGCGGTCCCGTTTGGCGCGGGTGTGCCGCTCCAGGAGGCTTACGCATGGCAGCGGCATGGCCGACGCACGGAGGAGCCGTCCCGCGACGCCCAACAGATGGTCCTGGAGCCAGTGGCCGAGCGACAGGTTGACCGCGCGGACCACGGTCACCGATCCGGCGAGCTCCGCCAACAGGGGGTCGCCGTCGGGGCCGATGTCGGAGGCGCAGGCGATGAGCGACGAGCCCGTCTCCCAGCAGTACGCGGCCGTACGCGGAAGCACCTCGCCCCGCGACGCGTCGATCACCACGGTCGGCGGCTGCTCGGCCGTCCACGCGCCGCTGTGCGCGGTCATCACGACCGGGACGTCGCGCAGGGCGCATTCGGCCACGATCCGTGAGCCGAGCCGGCCGGTCGCGCCGACCACGCCGATCCGAAGCCCCGGCCCGGGCGCGCTCCGCTGGTCAGGCGGCACCTGCGACCCCTTCAGCGGCCATGTACTCCACGATCCCGGGGATCGTCTGCATAAAGGTGGTGTCGCCCTCCAGATCGACGTAGATGCCGAACTCGGTCTCGATCGAGTCGATCAACCGCAGATACGACAGCGAGGAGAGCCCCTTCTCGGCCAGCGTCTTGCCGTCGGCGAGCGCGGAATCCGGGCTGAGCGTGCCCTCGCTGGCCTCCTCCACCAGTTGGGCGACGCGGCGGGCGAGGGTCTGGTCGTCGGGCATGGGTGATCTCCCTCAGGAAGTCAGGAAGTGAAAGCGGAATCGGTGGCCTTGTGGAACAGCTCGCGCGCCGCGCTCATCCGCGGCTTGCCGACGCCCGTCGTCGGGATCTCGGGCACGACGACGACACGCTCGGGCACCTTGTACGAAGCGAGCCGTTCCAGGCACCGGGCGCGCAGCGCGTCCTCGGTCAGCCCCTCGGGGCCGCTGACGACGGCGGCGAGCATCGGATCGCCATTGCGCTTGTCCACGGCGAAGACCACCGCCTCCGTGGCACCGGACGCGAGCAGTACGCGGCGCACCTCCACCGAGTCGATCTTGCGCCCGCCGATGTTCAGCCGGGCCCCGGCCCGGCCCGAGAGGTGGAGTCGGCCGTCCCGCAGGCTGCCCAGGTCGTGGGTGGCGTAGAAGCCGTCCCGGTCCAGTCGTGCCTCGAAGGCGCCGGGCGCGTTCAGATAGCGCGACCCCATGGATGTGCTGCGCACCCGGATCTCGCCGGTTGTGCCGGTGCCGTCGCCGAAGTCCCCGAAGACGAACTCGACTCCGGGCAGGGGCCGGCCCTGACCGTGGTCCGGGGCCGGGAAGGGGTCGAAGGTCAGCGGACCTGTCTCGGCGACACCGTAGTAGTTGCACACCGCGAGGCCGTGCCGGGTACGCAGCTCCTCCGCCGTCGTGGGCTTGAGCGGCGCCGCCGACGAGAGGGCGACCTTCAGCTCGGCGAGTTCGGAGATGGGCTCCGGGCGGCGCAGCAGGGACTCGTACAGGGCGGGGAAGCCGGTGAGCCGGGTCGGCCGTATCTCCCGCAGGAAGCGGATCACCTGTCCCGAGGTGGGCAGACCGGACGGCAGCCACAGCGCCGCGCCCGCGAGGAAGGCGGCCAGCAGCGAGGTGTTGAACGCCAGCCCGTTGAAGAGCCCGGCGAAGCACAGAATGCGGTCGTCGGCGCCGAGACCGGTCGCGTCGCGCCAGGACAGGGCCGCGTTGTGCACCGCCGTACCGGAGAATTCGATGCAGCTGGGCGACCCGGTCGAGCCGGAGGTGAAGCGGCACACCTCCGTCGAGGCCAGCGGCTCGGGGCGATCGGCCATCGGCTCCCCCGCGCCCGGGGCCGTACGGGTGAGCGCGTAGCCGCCGGAGGTGAGGGAGCCGGACGGTTCGATTCCCGGGTAGAGGGGGCGGTCGTGGACGACCGCGTCGATGCCGCAGCCGGCGACGACGGCACGGACCTCCTCCGGGGCCAGGGCGGGGTCGAGCAGGAAGGGCAGGGCGCCGGCGCGCAGCAGGCCCACGTAGGCGACGACGTACGAGGCCGAGTTGGCGGCGAGGATGACGACGCGGGGACGTGCCTCACCTGGTGCCACCGCCTCGCTCCACCAGCCGTCGAACTCGGTGCGGAACTCCGCGGCTGCCGCGTCGAGTTCGGCGTAGGTCAGCCGACGTTGTGTGTCGGCGACGGCGAGTCGGTCCGCGTGCTGTGTCAGGAGGTCGGTGTAGACCTGGTTCAGCACCCCGGGCATGTCGTTCCTCCGAGTCCGTGGTCCGATTGGGTGGCCTATTCGCCGTGCGCGTAGGCGACTTGGGCGCGGTCGTGTTTGATCGAGCCGGCCTGGTCGACGCCGAGCGCCAGCAGGTACAAGGGCTCGTCCCAGGCCGCAAGCCCGGCGAACTCGCGCCACAGATCGGGGTCGTAGCCGCCGATGGTGGTGATGGCCACGGAGTTCTGCCCGGCGCCGAGACAGAGCAGATGCGCGCCGCACGAGGCGCGGAACACGGCGTCGCGCAGATCGCGCGGGCCACCGGAGAAGAGCTCGTCGCGGGGGATGTGGAACAGCACGAACCCGGCCGCGACCCGCGCGTTGGCCTGGCCCATGCAGGAGCGGACCAACAGGTCCAGATCGCGGAAGCGGTCCGGCACGGTCACGCCGATGCGGCAGCCGCGCAGGGCCTCCGAGCACGCCTTTGCCGTGGTCCCGTCGTGCAGCAGAAGCGTCGCGCGCACCCCCCGATCCGGCGTGGCTTCGGCCAGATCGGCCGGGAGCGGGGTGTCCAGTGCCCCCAGCGTGCGCAGAAGCCCATGCGGTTCGGGTGTCTCCCCGGAGAACCGCTTACAGGACTGCCGGCGCCGGGATGCCTCACGCCACTGGGCGAGCGGGATGCCGTCGGAGGCCGAAGGGCGCAGCCCGGTGGCCACGGGGGCGGCGGTGTGCAGCCGTGCGGACGCGGCGAACGGCTGCGAGCTGTCGTACACCGCCTCAGAAAGCCCCGACCAGCACACTCCCTCCAGTTGGCCGGTGCCCGCGGGGTCGTCGTCCCCCGCCATCCGGAACGTCGCCCAGTCACCGCTCTCGCCAAATGTGTGCGGCCGGCCGATCGTGACGATGGAGTGCACCTCGCGGTGGGGCAGCCAGGGTGCGACCGTGGCCCGGATCTCGGCGCGAGGGCCGTGCAGCCGCAGCACGGCCGGACCGTCCTGGAGCGCGGTGCCGAGCAGGTTCGTGGCCGCGTGTCCCGCGTCCAGCTGCGTGTAGAGATAGCCGCGCGAGCCGTACTTGCGCATCGACAGCCAGGGCCGGGCCAGGAGGATGACATGCGCCACCGGCTCCCCGCCGTCCGGCAGCCGCGCCGGCCGCAGCAGCCGCCCCAGGCGCGTGGCCGGTCCGCCCAGACGCACACAGGTACGGCGCAGCAGGTCCAGCCAGAACAGCGCGGGCCCCGGCGAGTCCCCCGGGCGGTCACCCTCGTCCACCAGCACCAGGACGTCGTACGGATAGATGGCCCCGGCCGACGGCACCTGGCGCCCCTCCTGCGCGGGCCGGCCGAGAAGCGCGTCGGTCACCACCCGCACCGCCTGCCGCAGTCCCTGGCTCCGCGGTTCCTCCACCTCGAGCCGTGGGACGGGAGGGAGTTCCGTCATATCCAGCCAGGCAGCCAGTAACCGCTCGTCGGGCACGGCGCAGGTATCCGAGTTGAACGCAGCAGAACTCACTGAGGGACCTCGATGCCATTCATTGCAGTGAACCGGTATATGCGGGAGAGGGTGATATGTTGTCGCTCAGCAAGCTACTTGAGGGGCCTATCTCCGATCGGCAGTTTCATCGGCAGATTCGAGGGCAGCTTCGCCGGCTCCTCGGGGCTACCGTTCCCCGGTCCGTGGCCTGTTCCGCAGCCCGCGCGCCTCCGACACCAGCACCTCATGAATTCCCAGCAGCAATTCCGACACCAGTTCCTTGCTCACCTGCCTGCCCCGGAGCCAGATGGTCAGTGCCGCTGAACCGTCTTCGATGAAGCGGGTGTGGAATTTGGGGCCGATCGCGGAGACCTGCTGGTCCCACTTCACCACCGGCACATCACTTTCCTCCGCGTCCGCCGCTCCGACCGCCGGGCGGACCATGTAGTTGAATGCCCACACCGGTTCGGGGTCGACACTGGCGGAGGGGAATCGCTGCTTGATGAGGCGGATCGAATCGGGATCGTAAATGCCCATACGGTAAGCCAGGAACGCGGCTTTGTTGACGGCCTGCGCGAGCTCCCCGAAGCCGGCCCCCGGGTCGGCGTCCAGACAGCCGGCGGCCCATTGGTTCATCGAGGTCACATAGCTTCCCCAACGGGCGTTGCCGCGATTCGACGACTGGAGCCGAACCGGCACCGACGGCAGCCCGCACACCCGGGCCACCGCCCTTGAGTAGGCGGTCAGAAGCACGGACGCCTTGGGGAGGGAGAGCCGGTCCGCCAGCTGCTGGGCCGCCGTCTGCGCGGCAGTCGACCGAACGGCGGCCTGCAGCACATGAGATGGGCGTTCGTCCGAGGCGGAGCGGGGCTCCGGGAGCTCGGCCGAGGCGGTGAGGACCTTCTCCCAGTGCCGTTCGGCCGCGGTGCGCCGGGCCTTGAAAGCATCGCCCCGCTGCTCCTCGGCCATGGTGATCAAGCTATAGGAATCCGCCCGGTCGGACAGGGATCCGGAATCGGCCAGGGCCTTTTGGAATTCCTCCCTGAGGATCCCCTGGGACCAGTTGTCCGCCGCCAGGTGATGGTGCGTGAATACGAGATGCGTTGCCGCTCCGGAGCGCATGATGACGCGGCCCCGCCAGCCGAACTCACGGGTCAGGTCGAAGGGCTCGGCCGCCATGCGGCGAGCGGTCTCCTGTACATCGTCCGCGGCCTCTTCCGACACATTGAGACCGGACAGTGAATCCGGTTCATGAACCAGCTGCACGGGATTTCCGGGATCGCTGAGGTCGTATGTCGTACGCAGGGAAGGATGATGGTGAGCCAGCGCCTTCAAGGCATCCTTGACTGCTGCCGGACCGGTCCCCTCGGGCAATTCCCAGACCGCCGAAATGTTGACCTCGTGCCAACGGGATCGAGGAAGTCTCTGGATGTCGCGCCACAGTGAGATCTGCCCATAGGAAAGCGGGCCGGAAAAAGGCATGGAGGTGACCCTAGGCGGTGTGATCCAGCCGGTCAAGGGTGTTGAATCTGCCGGTCAATCTTCCCCTGCAACTGCCCCTTGGCCGCGCGGTGCTGCCGGTACTTTCTTGAAATTGCTGTCCCTATCGCGTAATTGGCCACGAGGATCCTCAGTGGGAGCAGAGAAGGTTCGACTGCCCGGCGTCGCAACGGGAATCGCTGCCCGTCCAGCCAACCCAGTCCGCCACGTCCGCAAAGGAATGAACATGCCCCTCGACCCGTCGCCCACGGCCGGACAGGAACAGGCCTTCGTGCCTCCGCAGCCGCATGAACACCTCACCTCCGCCACCACCAGGAACATGCTGCTCATCCAGAGCGCCCTGCTCCAGGGCGCCCGGGAATACCTGTGCGACGAAGGCTTCGTCGAGCTGCTGCCGCCGGTCGTCGGCCCGGTCACCGACCCCGGCTGCCGCGGCGCAAAACAGGTCGACATCGACTACTACGGTCGCCGCTACAAGCTGATGACCAGCGTCATCTTCTATAAACAAGCCGCCCTGCTGGCCCACCCCAAGATCTTCTACATCGCGCCCTGTGTCCGGCTGGAGCCGTTCACGACCTCCTCGACCCTGCGCCACCTGACCGAGTTCCACCAGATCGACGTCGAGGCGGCGGACACCTCGCGCGAGGAGATGCTGGAGATCTGCCAGGGCGTCGTACGCG
This sequence comes from Streptomyces sp. NPDC059679, assembly GCF_042734105.1. Classification (NCBI taxonomy): domain Bacteria; kingdom Bacillati; phylum Actinomycetota; class Actinomycetes; order Kitasatosporales; family Streptomycetaceae; genus Streptomyces; species Streptomyces sp. NPDC059679. Next base: position 185,830 of record NZ_JBHWES010000012.1, read on the forward strand.
GCGCACTGCAACGCGTCATCAAGCAACTCCCCCATGTACTGGATGAGTTGGGACGCGATCCTGAGGCCTTCACCGATCTCCTGGAGCAGTCGTTCCCCAGTGTCCGGCACATGGACGTGGTGGAGACCCTGCACAAGCTGGGCCATGAGCAGAACCCCGACGGGGAGATCGACTGGGAGGGCGAGGCGCTGATCTCGCGACAGCACACCCGCCCGTTCTTCATCACCGACTACCCCAAGGGCTCCCGCGGCTTCCCCGACCGTGAGAGCCGTACGCTCCCCGGCCGGCTCCGCAACTTCGATCTGGTGGCTCCCGAGGGCTACGGCGAACTGTGCAGCGGCAGCGAACGCGAGGGCGACTACACCCGGGTCATCGAACGGATGCGGGAAACCGGCGAGAATCCCGCGAAGTACGAGTGGTATCTCAAGACGTTCAAAGAGGGCGGCATTCCGCAGAGCGCCGGTTTCGGCCTCGGCGCTCAGCGCCTGACGCGCTATGCGGCCGGACTGCACTCGGTGTGGCAGGCCAGCGCCTTCCCGAAACTGCCCGGGGTGATGGCCCCATGACGCGGCTGAGCGCTCCGGGGCTGCCCGAGGAGGCCATCCGCGAGCGTGCCCGCATCGGTCGCGAGGCAGCCTTCCCGCCACGGGCGTCGTACGGGCGACGGCTGTTCGGGGCGACGGGCCAGACGGCGACAGGCCAGACGGCCGGCCAAGGGCACGACGCCCTCGACACGCTGCGGCTCGTACCGCCCGTCTTCATGCCACAGCGCCTGGAGATGCTGGTCGAGCTCGGCCGCGAGCCCGTCTACCAGGACGTCGCGCTCGACAGCGCCATCGGAGGGTTCCACTCCCCGCTGCCGGTGTTCATCACGGCCTTCGGCTCCACCCGGGCGGCCAGTGGCGACCTGGGCGTACCGCTGAGCCGCCAGGCCGCCCGGCTGGGACTGCCGATGGTGATCGGCGAGAACATCGTCCCCGTCAACGGCTACGGCCGACTCGCGCAGACCCCGGACAGCGCATCGCTGTTGGCCCGCATCAGCGCCTACCTCCAGGAGGTTCCGGAGGGGTACGGAGGCGTCGTCGTACAGCAGTGCACCGAGGACGCCGACGCCGAGGTGTGGAACCTCGTCTACAGCGACCCGGCCGCCCAGCCCCTGGTCGAGACCGGCAGACTGGCCTTCGAGCTGAAGGTCGGGCAGGGGGCGAAGCCCGGTCTCGGTGGGATGACGGTGGTGGATCGCTCGACCGCCGAACAACTCAGGGACCACTATGAGCTCGACGCGGTGTTCGGCCCCGGGCCAGCCGGCCCCGGAGTGGCGGAAACCGCGACGGGCGGGGATGCCGAGGGCGGCTCGCTGTCGTATCTGCGCAGCAGCAGCCCCGGCACGTTCACCGAGGAGATCCTGCGCCAACAGGTCCGGCTGCTGCGCAACAACTATCCGCAGGCACGGATCTGGGTGAAGCTCCACCCCGGCCGGGATGTCGCGCAGGCCGCCACGGTGGCGTGGCGGGCCGGCGCGGACGCGGTCACCGTCGACGGCGCGGAGGGAGGCACCGGCTGGGCGCCCCTGGCCTTCCTCGACGGTGTCGGACTGCCACTGGTCGAATGCCTGCGCCGCATCGGGTCCCCCGCCGGGGACCTGCTGGCCAGCGGCCGTATATGGGAGGGCACCCGAGCGGTCAAGGCCATCGCGCTCGGCGCCACAGCGGTCGGCCTCGGCCGGGCCGCCCTGCTCGCGGTCGACGAGGACAGCGAGAGCGGCCTGGAGCGGTTCGTGGCCTGCCTGGCCCTGGAACTGCGGCTGCTGATCAGCGCGCTCGGGAAATACACCCCGCGGGCCGTAGGGCGGGAGGACGTCTGGCCCACGCCCGATCCGGCGGCTCGTACCGGTCATGACGAGCAGAGAAGCCTCCATGACGAATCCGTTTGAGCAGACCCTGCACGAACTCTTCGAAGAACAGGCGCGGTCGACGCCCGACTCCATCGCTCTGATCCACCGCGGCGACACCCTCTCCTACGCGGAGCTCAACCGCCGGGCCAACCGCCTGGCCCGCCACCTCCTGCGGTCGGGGGTGCGGCCTGGGGCGGTGGTCGGCATCCACCTGGAGCGCTCGCTGGAGATGGTCGTGGCGCTGCTCGCCGTCCTCAAGGCCGGCGGCGGCTACACCCTGCTGGACCCCGGTTTCCCCGAGGAGCGGCTGCGTACGGCGCTGGCCACGTCGGAGACCGCGCTGCTGATCAGCCGCGCCGGTCTGCCCCCGCTGGTGTCCGGCCCTCCCGCCGTAGGACCTGAGGTCGTCCTGGCCGACCTCCCGGGCGTACGAGCAGCGCTCGACGCGCAGCCGGACGGAGACCTGGGCCGAACCGCGTCGGCCGAACATGTGGCCTGCGTGATGTTCACCTCGGGGTCGACCGGCACCCCGAAGGCAATCGCCTCCTCACACCAGGCGCTCGTCGGCACCTACCTCGGCCAGGACTATGCGGACTTCGGTCCCGAGCAGGTGTTCCTCCAGTGTTCGTCCATCTCCTGGGACGCCTTCGCCCTCGAACTGTGGGGCGCGCTTCTCTTCGGCGCGCGCTGTGTCCTGCTGCCCAGCTCCGATGCGGAACCCGCACTCATCGCCGATGCCGTGGCCGAGCACGGGATCACCATGCTCCAGCTGTCCGCAAGCCTCTTCAACTTCCTCGTCGACGAGTACCCGCAGGCGTACGACGGCGTACGGATCGCCTTCACCGGCGGCGAGGCGGCATCCGTGGCGCACGTCACCAAGATCGGCCGCAGATATCCCGGACTGCGCATCGTCAACGGCTACGGCCCGGCCGAGAGCATGGGCTTCACCACCTGCCATGTGGTGGCCCCGGAGGACGCGCAGGCGTCCTCGCTCCCCATCGGACGTCCAATCGCCAACAAGCATGTGCTGATCCTGGACGCCGAACTCCAGCCGGTCGCGAAGGGCGAGACCGGCGAGCTGTACGCGACCGGAGTCGGGCTGGCTCGGGGGTATCTGGGGCGGGCCGGGCTGTCGGCGGAGCGTTTTGTGGCGTGTCCGTGGGGGCCCGCGGGTGGGCGGATGTACCGGACGGGGGATCTGGCGCGCTGGTCGGCCGATGGGGTGCTGGAATATGTGGGTCGTGCCGATGATCAGGTGAAGGTGCGGGGCTTCCGTATCGAGCCGGGCGAGGTGGAGGCCGCGTTGATGGCCTGCGCCGGAGTGGTCCAGGCCGCGGTGGTGGCGCGGGAGGACCGGCCCGGGGACCGGCGGCTGGTGGGGTATGTGGTGCCGGCGGCAGGAGTGGTGGTCGACGGGGCGAGTGTGCGTGCCACATTGGCGGCCCGACTGCCGGAGTTCATGGTGCCGTCGGTGGTCATGGTGCTGGAGCGGATGCCGTTGACGCCGAACGGGAAGCTGGACCGGCGGGCGCTTCCGGTGCCGGAGTATGCGCCGGGGTCGGGCCGGGGAGCTGCGACACCGACGGAGATGTGGCTGGCGGGGTTGTTCGGCGAGGTGCTGGGTGTCGAAGCGGCTCGGGTCGGGGCGGAGGAGAGCTTCTTCGATCTGGGCGGACATTCTCTGCTGGCGGCCCGCTTGATCAGCCGCATTAGGGCCGGGCGGGGCGTGGAGCTGGGCATTCGTGCGTTGTTCAACGCGCCGACGGTGGCTGAGCTGGCGTTGTTGATGGACTCCGACACGGTTGGTGCGGGGGTTTCGGGTGTGCGTCCGGTGGTGGGTGGGCGGGTGCGTCCCGAGCGGTTGCCGTTGTCGTTCGCGCAGCGGCGGATGTGGTTTCTGCGGGAGTTGGAGGGCCCGAGTTCGACGTACAACACTCCGCTGCGGATGCGGCTGAACGGCGCGGTGGACGAGGCCGCGCTGCGAGCCGCGCTGGCTGACGTGGCTTGGCGGCACGAGGTGCTGCGGACCCGGTATCCGGTGTTTGCGGGAGAGCCGTATCAGGAGATCGGCCAGGCGGTGGCCCGACTGTCGGTGGTGGAGGTGGCGGCTGATGGGCTTGAGGGGGCGGTGAGGCAGGCGGAGGGGTACTGCTTCGATCTCGCGGCGGAGGTTCCGGTGCGGGCCTGGCTGTTCCGGGAGACGGGGTCGGGCACAGGGGTGTTGTTGCTGCTGTTGCACCACATCGCCAGTGACGGCTGGTCGGTGGGGCCGTTGCTACGCGATCTCGGACGTGCCTACCAAGCGAGGGTGGCGGACGAGCCTCCGGTGTGGGAGGCATTGCCGGTGCAGTACGCGGATTACACGTTGTGGCAGCGGGAGCTGCTGGGCTCGCAGGATCACTCGGCGAGTATGAGCAACACCCAACTTGGCTACTGGCGAGAGGTGTTGGAGGGGGCTCCTGAGGAGCTGGCGCTGCCGTCCGACCGTCCGCGGCCCGCGGTGGGGTCGTTCCGGGGGGCCACGGTCGGGCTGTCCCTCGACGCCGAGGTGCATATGCGGGTGGAGCGTATGGCCCGGGAGCGGGGCGCGAGCGTGTTCATGGTGCTGCATACGGCACTGGTGGCCCTGCTGACCCGCATCGGGGCCGGGACGGACGTGCCGGTGGGCTCGGTGACCGCGGGCCGCACCGATGAGTCCCTGGAGGACCTGGTCGGGTTCTTCGTGAACACCCTGGTCCTACGGACGGACACAAGCGGAAACCCGACATTCGCCGAGCTCCTGGACCGCGTACGCGAGGTGGACCTGGCAGCCTACGAACACCAGGACGTGCCCTTCGAGCGAGTCGTCGAAGAACTGAACCCGACACGGACCGCGGGCCGGCACCCGCTGTTCCAGGTCATGCTGGTCCTCCAGAACAACGCACGCCCCATGCTGGAGCTGGGCCCGATACGTACAGCACCAGAACCCATCACCATACGTAATGCGAAATTCGACCTGTTCGCCGAACTGGAAGAAACCTTCGACCCACAGGGCCGTCCAACCGGCATCCACGGAGTACTCGAATACGCGACAGACCTCTACGACCCGGCCACCGCAAACCGCCTGGCACGGGCCTTCACCCTGCTCCTGGACACTGCCAGCGCCCAACCCGAGCTTTGCCTGAGTGACCTTCCGCTGGCCGACCCCGCAGCGCAACGGGCTCAGCTGGCAGCATGGAACAACACGACCCGCACGTACCCGCCCGCCACCCTGCCCGCGCTGTTCGAGGAACAGGCCGCCCGCACCCCCGAACACACCGCAGTCATCAGCGACAACCACACACTCACCTACCGCCAACTCGACGAGCGGGCCAACCAACTCGCTCATCATCTGATCTCGCTGGGCGTGGGTCCGGAGGACCGCGTCGCCCTCGCGCTGCCTCGTACCGAGCCGGCGATCGCAGCCGTGTTCGCTGTACTGAAGGCGGGGGCGGCCTATGTGCCGATCGACCCGTCCTATCCGCAGGACCGCATCGACTACCTCCTCGAAGACACCCGGCCGGTATTGATCCTGTCCACACGGGGCGCGGCCTCGGCTCTCCCACGCGGAGCGTCCGCGTCGATCCAACTTCTGGACGACGCGGCCTTCGCCGATGCCCTCGCGGACCGGTCGACCACGACTCCGACGGACGCCCACCGTGTGCGCGAGCTGAGGCAGGGCAACTCTGCCTACGTCATCTACACCTCGGGTTCCACCGGCCGCCCCAAGGGCGTTGTCGTCACCCATGCCAATGCCACCAACTTCGTGCGCTGGGCCGTCAATGAGTTCGGTGCGGAGGGTCTGGCGCATGTGCTGCTCACCACGTCGTTCAACTTCGACGTATCGGTCATCGAGATGTTTGCTCCACTCATATGCGGCGGCACCATCGAGATCCTGCGCGACCTGCTGGACCTCGCCGACCGTGGCTCCGACGCACATCGCCACGTCAGCTTGATCAGCGCCGTCCCGTCCGCACTCGCCGGTGTCATCGCGCACTCCGATGTCGATGTGACGGCGGAGGCCGTTGTGCTCGCTGGTGAGGGGCTGCCCGCGGCGGTGGCGACCCACATCGGAAAGGCGCTGTCGGCCCGTCGGCTGATGAACGCCTACGGCCCCACCGAGGCGACGGTGTACGCCAGCACTTGGTGGATGCGGGACAGCTCCGACGCGGCATCCCCGATCGGTCGTCCGGTGGCGAATACGCGGATGTTCGTGCTGGATGCGGGGTTGCGGCCGGTGCTGCCGGGTGTGGTGGGCGAGTTGTATATCGC